>JAQUSH010000027.1 GCA_028715225.1 Candidatus Aenigmatarchaeota archaeon
GTTACAAGGATAGCATATGCCCAAGGTCCATAACTTGACAGCCATGTCTGTGTTTTGAACCAGTTTTGTATTGCTTCATTCCAAGCCAGTGCTGCAACCAATCCGAAAGCTGCTGTAATCAAAGCTGATATTTTTCAATAACTTCTTTTTTCATAAAATCACATTTTGATTAAATCTTTTCTAAAAGTTTAGATGGTGGGTCGGACAGGATTTGAACCTGTGATATCTGCCTTGTAAGGGCAGCGTCTTAACCGCTGGACCACCGACCCATACTTATATTTAGCGATAATGAAGTATAAAAATATAGAAGTATTCTTATTTTTTCTTCTTACTTCTCGTAGATGAATTATCTCTATATTTTATCCCACTCTTATTTTTAAGACGACTTTCAAAATAAATTACAATCGCGGATGCTATAATCGATACACCAAGACCAAATAGAAAATCTCGATACATTCTTGTATAATTATCACTAGCTCTTATTTTAAATTGGTGGTTATCAATATCTTCTGGATTAAAATTAATTTGAATTATTTTTGAGGAACTAAATAAACGTTCTGTAATACCTTTAATTGGATATAAACACTCCTCCTCACAATTATAATGGTTGCCCAGTTTAAATATTACATTTGGAGTACAACTACCATGAATAGTTATTTTATCTGTATTTGAATAAATTTGAAAATATGCATTTGGTTTTAGATTTGAAGTAAAATGAATGATTACACCATCTTTATTAGAAATGTTATTTAAAATAATCTGAGAATAATATTTATTACTAACATTTTTCCAGATAACATGGTTTGTTTCATTATCAACTGTAATACTATTTATCACAAAATTCAAATCTACTAACATATAATCAAATTTACCACCATCTGTATTAAATAATATTGAACCTAGATTAGAATCAAAATCATAATTAAGACTAAAACAGTTGAGATACACATACTCTGAATTCTCTCCAATATTAAATTCAAAACTATAGTTTCCAGATTCTATATTTTCTGAAAAGGTAGTTGAGAAAAGAAGAGTAACAAATCCGATAATAAATAAAATAACACCAATATCGACTTTATTTGTAAATTTCATATTTTACCGCTTAAATCTGTCTTTAAGCTTGTCTCCGAATCCTTTGTTGTAAGAATATTTCAATTTCTTTGCAATTTTTGTTTTAGGCTTTACTTTATTGAAATATATTATGACTCCAACCAAGCCTACTCCTGCTATCACAACAAGTATCTGAGGATCTACTACAGACATTGTGAAATTGAATAATCCTGACAAATCAAACAAGCTGTTACCTGTCATCAAACCAAGTTCATCTTTAGCATCTGCTAACAAATAACCTATCTGAACAAGTGTTTCATATGCTTCTGCATACTTCTCTTCGCCTAAATAAGTATCAACTGATGCAAACATACCAGTTAACTGGTTTATTGTTTCATTTAGTTCTGCGCTTACATTTTTTCCTGATTTCAGAGATGAGTTATATGCTTTCAGTACGTTTTCATATTCTGCTTTGTACATTGTTAAGTTTACTTCCATTTCTTCCTTTGCTGTCTCATCTGGATTTACTGTAAGTGTGATTGTATCTGTTGCTGATATTGGTTTGTTTATAACATCTGTTCCGCTTGCTGTCACGACTACTGAATATGCTTTTGGCTCAGCGTCAGATGGAATCTTGAATGTAACATCGAATGTTTTTGATTTTTCTATGACTGATACGTCTTTAGATGCTAAACTTGTGAACCATGATGAAGGTATTCCGCTTACTGTTAATTTTATTGATTTTATATTGTAACTTCCTGTGTTTTGCACTGTTATTGTTGTTGCTTTTGTTTGTCCACGATCTAAGTTTAATGTATCTGGAGCCACTACAGCCATCTTTGAAACTTTAGTTGTTGGTGTTTCTCCTGTTCCTCCTCCGGTACCATCATCACTACCATCATCATTACTTTCTTCTGTTGTTGTAATAGTAAATGTAAATGCCTTTACCATAGTCTGAACATCCCATTTGTCTGTTTCACGTGTCGTGTATGCTGTTGCATTAAGTGAGCATGTTCCAGCAGTACAATCAAATGTTGTGCTATTTGCTACAGTATTAAATGATGCTAGAGTAGCCGTAGTGATGTTAGAAAAGTTATTAATTTTATCAACAGGTGTGCTAATAGTCAATCCTCCGCTAGCAACTTTATAAACAGTAGTATTCATGACAGCTGTTCTGTATCCATAATTTGTTATATTGAACCAGCATGTACTTAGATTTCCAGGATGCAAATTGCCTGTGCAAGTTTCAGTTAATTTCAAAGCCGTTTGATCAATTACAAAATTATTATATTCTGTCAAATCGCTATTTAATCCATCTGATACATTTACATATAATTTATATGTACCACCAAGAGCATTTGAAGGAACAAATGTTTTTAGAGTATAACTATCTACATTCTCTGTAACATTGGTTGAAGCTAAACCTAAGTTGTATTTTGCATCAGTTGTAAGAACTGAATTGTTTAAATGTTCCATCCAAATTGAAAATGACGCATTTGTAAGTCCTGAAACAAGACTACCATCCCAATATCTTGGATTAACCGCTATATTGATCTCACCACCAGGCAAAGCCATATCATTTGCTGGTGTTGTGTTAACTATGCTAACAATAGAATTATTAAGTTCATTTGTTAGATTTGCATAAAGTGTTAAATTATATGCCTGATCTGGACATCCATTTGTTGTATTGAATCTGATTCCAGTTGAATATAGACCAGGTACATTGTTTGTTTTAGAAGTATCAATAACTACCGTTGCCGAATATGAACTGTTTGTTTTAGCACTTACTGTCATTGGTGATGTTAGAGCAAAAGTATAATTCATTTTATTTGTCCCGCTTATAAGATTTGTTGTATTATCTATTTGCTGTATGTAGATATCATAATCTTCTGTATTGTTTATGTAGAAAATCGCGGTTGCTGTTGTATTCATTCCTAAATTTATTTTTGGTATTGTTTCCAATCCTATCAAATTAGATAAAGATTGTGGAACTGTTAAATTTACATCAATAAGTTGGTTATCTGACAATAAATTTGAATAATTTAAAGAAACTTTACCAAAATATTTCCCAGGAGAAAGTGTACCAGCATTAAATATTAGTGTTACATTCGTACTGCTTCCGGCAGCGATTATAATTTGATTTGTTGTTTGTCCTTGTATATCTTTAACATAAAAAGAAGCATTTTGAATTATTGTAGAGGTATTTGAATCTGTTGTATTAATATTAATTATGTTTACACCAGCAAGTGCGTTTGTAATTGTTAGGTTGGTAGCATAGCATGAACCACCAATTGTTGTGTTTGTCCAGTTAGCAACTACTGTTGCAGGTGTTGCAGTGAATGTAACTGCTGCGTAAACGCCAAAAACTAAAAGACATAGTGCAAAAATCATAACTGGTATTGCGATTTTTGATTTAGACCCCATCATATCACTGAAAAAATTACACATTTAACATTTAAATAGTTAACTTTTTAGCAGATGTTCTCGCCGACCTCATCCAAAAGCGTTGAATTTATGTAAATTGGCGCTTTCAGACGAACAGCAATCGCTATTGCATCAGATGGCATTGTGTCTAAGCTTAAAACCTTGTCTGAATTGCTCATAATCATATCAGAATAATAATAATTTCCATCATATCTGTTAATCTTGACAGCTTCTAACGTTATGTTAAAACTTTCTAGAGTCTCAACGAATGCATCATGAGTAACAGGTCTCTTATCGATCTTGTTCTCTAAGCCCAATTGAATAGCATAAGCTCTCTCCGGCGAAGTCTCTGCAACTATAGCTTTGCAGTCATAGCCAATAACAATAGTATTGTCCTGAATTTGTAGTTTGTTGGCTAATACATAGCCGTCTGAAGAATAATGAGAAACAACAGCATAAGCTGTTGTTAAAAGCGCTAAAATAAGCACAATATTCAAAAGGGGAAAGTGCTTTTTCATGAAAACACTTTATTTAGCTTTTCCTAAGATCTTGTACATCTTAGTTCCGCATACAGAACAAACGCCTTTTGCGGCCTTCATTCCATTTTTCATAACAACTTCTTCAACATTTTTCATTTCTCTAGTTGCCTTGCATTTCATGCATCTTCCTTCTACCATATTTATCGTACCTCCATTTAAAATAAGTAATATTGTATTAGAACTAAGGATATTTAAGCCTTATTTCTATCTTGAAATGGATATTGGTATTGATGCTGAGACAGCTTCATGTCCTTTTGCTTTTAATGTTAAAAGCACTGATATTATGTTTCCTTTGGTAGCTGATCTCATATTTGCCTGTTCTAAATCTTTCAGAAGTTTCTTGTTTAAACCATAAACTGCCTTAGATGCATCTAAAACCTCTATGCCAACAGCTTTGTTTGCTCTATCAAAATCTATTATAAATAGTCCCTGTGAATCAGCACTAAACTTAACTTCTTTTGAATTATCGTAAACGTAAAGTATATCCTGTTTCTCATTGTATGAAAACTTAAAACTATTCATAATTTCACCTTTTTCTTTAGATATTTATAGTATGTTATTATTTTTAAGACTTTGTCTTCAATAGTCACTATAATAACAAGATCATATCTTCTGCTCATATAAAAACTGAGTTTAGTTCTTCCATATAATAAATACATCTTCTATTTTGTACAGATTGCGTATGTTATTAATCATATATTCATTTACAAATTCTCTTGAAGGTCTGCCTTTTCTGTCTTCTATCTCGTTTGTATGCTCTGTAAATTCAATTGTTCCTGTTAGTATAAAATCTAAAACATAATTCTTATCCATTTGTTTATTACAGAAATTATCTTAGCTTAAACTTCATTTACCATGAAGGTAGTAGAAATTATTTCAGAGCTGTCAGGTCTGTTTTTACATCAGAGCAGCTTGTAAGGATCTGAACTGCCTTGACGTTGCTTTCAGATATAGATAGAGTGTCTGTTTTGATTGTTCCTATTGTGCCTGGCTCTAATTCTAAGTTGTTTACATCATTGTATGTGTTAACAGTGTCATCATTCATCAAAACTGCAAATTTGAATTTATTTAATGTCACATATCTTGCTTCAATCACAGCAACTATTCTACTGTTTTCCCATTTTGGATAATCAGAAGATACAAACCTTACTGTACCTCCGACGCAAGATGTGCTAGGCAATGCATTTTCTGTATATGTTGTTGCCCAGTTAGCTAATATTGCTGCTATTGCCATTGTAATAGCTATTAGAAGTACTGTTGCAACCAAAGGTGATATTCCTTTTGCCATAGATTATTGTTATTAGAAGTGCTATATAAAATTAACTTAAAGTCCGAGTATGACTGTCTCTATAACACCGGCTATCAGAATAATAACTATAGATATTATTAAAATAAAACTAGCTTCTTTCAGAGCAAGATTGAACTTCTTTTTATTGTTTATATTTACTGAAAGTATAAAGCCAGCTACAGCTGCCATAAAGTAGGCTATCACTTCAGGGAACAGATATGGGAATGCGGTAATCGTATCTATGATAAATTTGCCTGGAGAGAAAACAGCTAATGCGCCTTTGATCGCATTGCCCCACATTACGCCTAAAACCGATGCATTCCAGGATAAAAGAAACATTGAACCTATTCCGTAGAATAGAGATAAAAGGAAGAAGAATAATAGTAAACCGACATTGTTCAGAACAATGCTAACAAAATCTCCTGCGCCAAATGTAAAGTAACCAACTGTGAATTTCAACAGCTGTTCTTTGAACAACAGCTGAACAAGCGAACTAGGAAGTATGGCAAACCATATTGCAAACGATATAGCCATACCGAAGAATAAGTAAGAATATATCTGTATCATGTATTCGTATTTTTTCAAAATGCTTTTAGTCTTGTCCTGTTTTGTTTTCATCCTCATGGCAACCGGTATTGCAGCTAATGTAGTTAGAAACACAGCTGGAAAAGATGGTGACTCTTTGAACATAAGAACAGATACAGCCAGACCGATTGTTGCAAACAGAATACCTAGTGCTATTGCATAAGATGGCTTTTTGTCGACTAAATTCTCTTTCAGAATTGTGTCTAGCATAGAATATTATACCGCTAACGGATTATTAAGGTTTTTCGAAGACCTTGACTTAAGCCTGATAAAGAATAAGACAGGCATTGCAAGAAGTACAACAATTATCAATAGCCAGCTTAAAGGTGTTATTTCTGGCTGCTCCTGAGCTTCAGGTGTTTCTCCGGCTGACTGGTTTAAAATAGATTCTGAAGTTGTTATATTCACTATAGTTTTATTTAATCCTCCCTGCAGTGGTAGAACTGGTATACCAAATCCGCCACCGCCGCCACCTCCTCCTGTGGCACCTGTTTCAGTGGTTGGTATATTTGAAATAGTAATAGTTGCTGTATCTGATAACTCATTGCTTTCGTTATCTATTGCTGTGAATGTTGCAGTGTATGTTCCTGCTGCTGTATAAATATGAATGATTGATGAATCTAAAACAGAATTCCAAATAAGCGAACCGTCGCCAAAGTCCCAAGCATATCCATCAATTTCATTGCAAGGTTCTGCTGAACAGAATGTAAATCCTGTTAAATTTACTTCGTCTCCGACGTAAGCTGATTTATCTACACCTGCGCTTACTGTTATTGTTCCAACAGGAACTGGTTCTGGTAGAGGATTTATGGTTATTGCTGCTTCAGTTGAAGAACTTGAACCATCATTGTCTGTAACTGTCAAGGTTACAGTGTATGTTCCTGAGTGTGAATAAGAATGTGTTGTTACTCCAGATGGTTCGACTGGTAATGTTATAGGTGCGATTGCCATTATTGTCGCATCATCGCGAGGTGGATTTATGCTTGCTTCGTCGCCAAATGTCCATTCATAGCTTTCTATAGATCCGTCTGTATCATAAGAATTTGTACCGTCAAAAACTATTTCTTCATCTACGTATGCTGTTGATTTATCTACTGATATAAGAACGACAGGCTGTGCATTTAGAATAGTTATTGTATCTGCATAACTTGAAGATTGCCCGTCTTCATCATAAACTGTCAGATTAACATTATATGTTCCTGGTTCAAACGTATGTGTAGGCTTCTGTTCAGTTGATGTTGTTCCGTCTCCAAAATTCCAATTATATGTTATGACTCCTTCTGGATCATAAGAACCTTCTGAAGAAAATGTAACATCTCTTTCATTTATATAATAATTAAATATTGCATATGGTGGATTACTTTTTTGTATCAGCATATATGTTCTGAATGCGTAATCTCCATATGGATCCCAAAGATTACCGCTATAATATTTGTATCCAATTCCGCCTAGATAGTCTACACCAATTATATTAGGCATGTAAGAATATGTCCAAGCTCCGCATGACAAATATATAGCATATTTTTCTCCAGCTATCAAAGAAACATTTTGACCTGTAAGATTGAATGTAAGTGTATCAAATACATCCTTAATAGGCACAGAATTTGAACCAATTATATCACCGTTCGGAAGACCATTTAAATCTGTTTTTCTAACTACAAGAGAAACATATTTATTGCAATCACTAGTTGGTGTATCTGATGCATATAATTGAATATGCGATAATATACCACTCACTTCAGGAGTAAATGTTTGCGCGCCAGGCATGGTTCTTCCTGCAGCATATTGTACATCTCCCCACGCCTCTTGATCTAATACAGGAACTGCTGATATACAATCATTGAAAACATCATATCCTAGACAATTTGGCAGACATGTTGCATAATCTCCTGCCAAATAATCCCCTATTGTAGAACAATCAACTGTATCGCTATCACAAACCTCATTTCCTTCTATAAGACTATCACCGCATACTGGTTCTATCGGTTGTGTGCTTGGTTGTATAGAAAAAAATCCGACTGATGTTACGTATGGAGAAGCCATGAATAAAACTACAACAAGTATTACAAGTGAAACGTAGAATGTTGATTTTGTGTAATCAAACTTCCTTTTCATAAAGAATTATATGTCTTTTAGATATTTAAACTATTAAGTTACCTTAATACTTCCGCCCTCGTTAGAAATAAGCAAAGTATTCAGACCCTTTCCAAATTCAGTAGTTCCCACGAAATCAAAATTATATTCAACATATCCTCTTATCTTTCCGTCTGTAACTTCAACATATATGCCGTCTTCCATCCCACTAACCCCAGAAGCAATTATCTGAGCATTTGTATCCATTGCGAATTCAACTCTGTTCTTTGATATAGTGTATGAACCACCAGTTACTCCAACTGTTATCTTTCTGGATGATCCATCGCCTTCTTGCAGAACCTGATTTATCGCATTATCAATTACCTTGATGTTGCTTTTTCCTTCGTTCAGAACAAGTATTTCTTTAGATTTATCAATAGCTGGATTTCCAATATTTAGAGCTATTGTAACTGCTGCAATGGATATTACTATGACCAAAACAAACGCGATCAAAACACTTATTCCTTTCATGTTGTCACCGTTCTATCTATTATTATTATGTCTTTATAATATTCTTCTCCTTTCGATAACTGGATATCTACTGTAACCTGGTTTCCATTCACATTGTATTTTCTAATTTGTGTGTATCCTTTCTCGGTCATGATTCCGTTTGAAAACAAAATAAACTTGTCTAAATTAGCTGAGATATCTTCTTTGTTTAGTATAGTATCGTCAACTACA
>JAQUSH010000028.1 GCA_028715225.1 Candidatus Aenigmatarchaeota archaeon
AGCTTCTTTAGCAACTGCTCCAATTTCTGCATTTTTAATCCAAAGCACTCTTCCATTCTTTTCAGCTTTTACTTCAAATTTCTTCTCACCTATTGGTATGTCTGAAACTTTTACCTTAGGATTTCCACCTTGAGCAGCTATAATTTCTCTCATCTTCTTTAGAGCTTTTCCGTTTCTTAAAAGATTTAATGCGTCTTTAGAATTTCCTTTTCCAACCATTTCAAAAAGAACTCCAGTAACCTGACTTATCTTAGATGTCACATCAGCTGGTCCTTTTCCCTGAAGTGTCAACAATGCTTCTCTTGCTTCTAGAGCAGGACCAATGGCATAACCTAATGGCTGCTCGCCGTACGTAACCGTGCATGCGATATTCATTCCTAGCCTGTTTCCTAATTCAATGAAACTATCAGCCAGAACATGAGCTTGTCCGATTGTTTTAATTTTTGCTCCTCTTCCAGTTGGCATGTCGATTACAACATATTTTGCTCCGACTGCTTTTTTCTTAGACATAATTGATGGTAACAATAATGGATCTATACCTAAAGGATATTCTATCTGTATGAATGCATCATCTGCTGGAGCTAAATCTAATGCGCCTCCCCAGACTAAACATCCACCTGTCTTGTTTACAACTTTAATTATTTCGCTTGCGCTTAATTCAACTGGTGCTAAAACTTCCATCCTGTCTCCTGTTCCTGCTGGAGAAGTGATTGCTCGAGAAGATGTTTTAGGTATTGTTAAGCCAGCTGCTGCAACTATCGGAACAACCAGCAAACTAGTTTTGTCTCCAGGTATGCCACCGATTGAATGTTTATCGCAAATCATCTTTCCCTTTACTTTTAATTTCTTTCCGGTGTCAATCATTGCTTTAGACAAATCATATGTTTCTTCCATGTTAAGTCCATGATAATCTAGTGCTGTTACGAATCCTGTCATTTCAATGTCTGAAAGGTTTCTAGCTACAACATCTTGAACTATCTCATTCATTTTTTTGTAATTCAAAGGATATCCATGCATTTTCTCTTTAATGTAAGAAACTGATTTTGGATTGCCTACATGAAGAACATCAATCTGATCTCCTAATTTTAATTTAAGTTTAGAGTTAACTTCAATATTGACAACAATCTCTCCTGGATTTGTGAATTTTTCAGTAACATCAGCTATTGCTACTACTTCCTTTCCTTTGTAAATTATTTTTAATCTTTCCAATGGATGTAATCCTAAGAAGTCAGCATCGTTTTTGTGAATGATAACTATGCTTTTTCCTCCTGCATCAAGATCAATTGGTCTTGCTCTTAGTTTCATTAGCTCACCGGACACAATGACTGTCCAGAAATTACATTGCATGCTAATTTCAGATTATTACAATTCAATCCAGCATTATGGTTCTGATTGTATATCTCACAAAGATTCTTGATATACCATTCTACCTGAGGCAGACTAATGTCCGCAGAAGTATCACATTGATACTGAGCCCAGTATGTGCAGTGTTCAATCATTACATTCTTAGCTGATTCGCATTTGTATTCAGGTCTTGCTACTTCGCAATCACCTTTAGATCTATAGACTGGTATAGCCATCAGAATTATGAATATTATTAGACCTACTAAAGCAATTTTATCCCATTTCTTTAGTTTAGGAATTTTGAATAGTTTTTTCTTTTCTTCTTCCATACTATCACTCTATCTCTAAATTGTCCCCCATTTATTTAAAGCTAATTTTAACTCTAAATGATTTTTAGCATAATCCTTTAGTGAGATATGCTTCAATGTTGCATCTATTGACTGTCTTAATGCAGTAGCGCCAGCTTTAGTTCCGCGTGGATGTCCGTGTATTCCACCGCCGCATTGGATTATAATATCATTTCCTAACATTTTTACTAACTTAGGAACATGACCTGGATGCAGACCGCCTGAACAGACAGCGAATACTGGTTTTGCTGATCCGAGCTTGCCTTCTACTCTGTTTTTCAGAGCAATAACATCTTCTGGTGTCTCTTCCATCTTTCCAACAGCTGTGCCGATGTGTATCTGATCAACACCGATCAATCTAGCTGCATCTGCTATCACCGGCATCGCTATTCCGTGCTGTTTATTCCTCGTTAATGCACCGTGCATTGCTCTGTGTGCGTGGATAACTAAACCCAAATCAGCTTTTCTTAGTGTCTGTAATCCAGACCAACCAACTGTAATAATATCAACCATGATGTATTCGCCACCGCATGATTTAACAAACTTAGCTCTCTTTATCATTTCGTTTGCTTCAGCTGTTACATTAGGCATATACATTTTCTTTTCTCCTGTTATTCGTTCAGCGTAATCTCTTTGTTTCAAAGTTTCTCTGATTCTTTTATCAAAATGATTAAATGGTTGATGTGTAAGATTTTCATCGTCTTTTACAATATCAACCCCGCCTACCCAAGCACGATAAGCTACTTGAGCATGTTCTATTTCATTTAATCCGAGCTTTGGCTTTATTATAGTTCCCGCCAGCGGACGCTTTGGAACGTGTAACATTTTTCTTATTCCTTGTACACCGAATTTAGGTCCGTTAAAAGAATTAATCATATCAACTGGCCAATCTATCCATTCCAATCTTAGCGTCTTCACTTCTTTCATGTTGAAAACATTACCAGCTATACTTGACCATATTTGCGGCATGTTTCCTTTTTCAAATAATTCAATAGGATAGGCAATCTTGGCTAAGTTGCCTTTGATAGAGATAACTTTCGCTCCAAGATCTAGCATTCTCTTTTCAGACATTGTTGATATTTCACTCCATGTTCCCGTTGATGATTCAGCTGCAACTGCACCTGCTGTTCTTTTGTTGCATGGAGTTATTTTGAACGTACAGATTAAATCAGAACTTTTCGGCTTGTATTTTGTATTATAATAATCTTCGTATTTCATTTCTTCTTCACCTTCATCTATATTCATTTAGTTCCTTGTTTAATTTAACAAATACCTCTTTAATGTATCTCATTCTTTGTTTACCAAGTTCTTTTCCAGTTTTAGTAAAGAAAATTGAATCGTGTTTTTCTTTCTCTTTAAACCATTTGAGTGTAGCATTTCCTATTTCTGTGAATTGTGCTCCTTTGTTCATTCTATCAAATGCGTGCCTAAACGTACCAATTGAACCAATCGCATCCATCTTATCTGCATCAAATAAAATATTACCTTCGAGCGTCCTTTCTCTAATTGGATCATCTGTACTGTGCAGTCTTACTGTTTCACTTATCTTTTTTATTTCTTCTGTCCTATAACCAACTCTTCTTAAAAATGATTTGCAGAAAATCTCGCCTTTCTTTGCATGAAAGTCGTCTCCATACTTTGATAATGCTATATCATGAACAATAGCAGCTGGTATCATTATAGAAAGATTAGCTTTCTCTTGTTTAGATATAATAATTACCCAAAATAAAACTCTTTCTATATGATCGATTTGGTGTATGGGATCAAATTTATTTTTCTTATAATAATCCTTAACTAATTTAAGTAATTTCTCCTGTCTTGCCTCTGTAAAGCTTTTCATTTCAACAACCTCTTAATATTAGCAGGTGTCATAATACCTTTCTCTGTTATCACGCGCGTGATCAAATCCCATGGTGTAACATCGAAAGCAGGATTCCTAATTTTAACTCCTTTCAAATCTCCGGCATAAACTTCCT
This sequence comes from Candidatus Aenigmatarchaeota archaeon, assembly GCA_028715225.1. Classification (GTDB taxonomy): domain Archaea; phylum Aenigmatarchaeota; class Aenigmatarchaeia; order Aenigmatarchaeales; family Aenigmatarchaeaceae; genus JAHIDZ01. The sequence goes on from JAQUSH010000028.1 coordinate 3,668, forward strand.
TAACCGGTCGCTCTTCAATAACAAACTTCTTTCTGTTATCTAGTTTCAAAGTGTTACCGGCCATGTAGAATGGCTTCTTGAATTTCTTAGCAAGTATTGCTAAATCAAAAGTACCAATCTTATTGGTGACACCTTCTTTTCTAATTGAATCACAGCCAACAATAACATAATTCATTTCTTTCATGAACGACGCAGCTGCTGGATCTTCTATCAGCGTAACCTTAATCCCAAGAGAATGAAGTTCCTTGGCCGTAATTATTCCCTGATGTTTCGGTTCTGTCTCAGTTACATAAACTTCTAATTTCTTTCCAGAAATATGGGCAGCTTTTATTATCGATAGCGCATCGCCTGAATGACAGTGTGTCATTATCTTAGAATTATTTTTTATTAACTTCGAACCTTTCTCTCCGATTTGCCCTCTGGCTCGTTTAATTTGATTAATCAGTTTGTTTATCGTATTTACAGATTTGTCTTTTCTAATCGCTTCAAGGCAATTGTGCAGAACAACAGCAGTTGGTCTAGCTGCTTCAAGCTGCTTAGAAACTTTCTCAAAATCTTTTAATTTTGTTTTCTTTAAATATTCTAAGGATGCAATAGCTATCTGGTTAGCACCTTGATAATCCATTGTTTTAATGTCCTTAATTAGGTCTGATAGCATAAAATAAATATATCGACCTTATATATTATGTTTATGTCTTACGAAAATCGGAAGCTGGTCTCAGATATTAAGCAGAAAGGCTACTTAAAATCCAAAGAATTAGAGCAGGCTATATTAGACTTACCAAGAGAGAAATTTGTATCTGGAAGCTTAAAGCGGTTTGCATATGAAGATATACCAATTTCTATCGGCCATCGTCAAACAGTCTCTCAGCCGTCTACGGTAGTGATTATGACAGAAGCGCTTGATGTTAAGAAAACTGACAAGATTCTAGAAATAGGAACAGGCTCTGGCTGGCAATCTTCTATACTTTCAAAGCTAACAAAGAAAAATGTCTATACTATCGAAAGAATACACGAACTTGCTGAAAGCGCCAAAAGCAATATAAAAGAAATGGGAATAAAAAATGTAAAAGTAATAGAAGGAGATGGTTCTAAAGGATTAAAAAAATATGCTCTTTATGACAAGATTATTGTGACTGCTGCTTCTCCAGAATTGCCTAAACCTCTGCTAGACCAGTTAAAGATCGGTGGCAAGATGGTTATTCCGTTAGGTGATTATTATTCTCAGGAGATGTTTGTTGTGACTAAGAGAGGTAAAGGAAAATATGATAAGGTTTCTATTGGATTCTTTAATTTTGTTCCATTGCTTGGAAAATACGGTTTTGAAGAAAGAAAATAATTTGCTATCTAGTTAATCTTCTCATTTCTGTATTATAATCTTCTTTTTCTTTGCAGGTACATGATGGCCCTCCGACAGTTGGTCCATACTCGGCCCTGCAAGCAGGACATGGATCACGCAAATCTCTTTTAGACATAAATACAAATATGCTAGTTAATCTTAAATACTTATTCCAAGATAACGACACTTTCTCTAATCTGACCGACTTTAACAGTTCTTGCTTTAGTGCACCAAGAATTTCTCGCTACAAGTATCTCTTTAACCTTTAACCCGATGTCTTCAGCTATCTCACCGATTTTCTCATCTACTAGTGTAACATGGTCTGGAAAACAGCCGCCGCCAATAACAATCGCCATTGGTCCTTTGCAGACTCGCTTAAAGTTCTCTAAGCATTTTCTCATGTCTCTGAAATAAGCATCTTCTCCTTCTTCTATAAATGAACGAACTTGCGTTTTAGGCTGCTCGAAGAATAATGCATATTCTGTTCGGTATATTTTTGTGTATTCTATCTTGTTCAGATAAGGTGGTGATGTGATGATGAAATCTACTCCGTTGTCGCATACAGCCAGGTCCCGTGCATCACCTAATTCTATCTTGCATTCTGTATTCGGCACGTTAGCTTTCTCTAAATCTTTAAGCATTTTCTTTATCTTGTATTTAAAATATTTTTTCAGCGGAGGAACATGTTTCTTTTGTATCCGAATGAGCGCACCGTCTTTGTAAGCATAAGAACATTCCATTGCGCTGTCCATAAGACCTAGAAGCATAAAGTGCATAATCTTCTCATCCTGTATCTGGAATATTTTTTCTTTGTAAAACATTATGTCTTCCAAAACATATCTGTTGAAAACTTTTCTAAGCCATTCATCTCTCGGTAAGTGTTCAGGTCTCTGGAACTTCTCCATTAAAACATTTCTGCATGTTTTGTTCAATTCTGTTAAATCATAATCAGCTGTTTTAACGCGCGACACAAAAGCAGCTAGCGGTGAAACATCAAATCCTATAGATTTTATTCCATTTTGTTTGCATGTTAACGGCGTTGTTCCGACACCGCAGAATGGATCAAGAACAGTTTGATTTTTCTGGATGTTAAATTTCTTAAGCATTAATTCAACAAACTGTTTAGAATATCCTTCTTTGTAATGATACCAATTATGAATCGGTTCGTGTTTATTCGGAATAAAGGTAACCAAATCTTTCAGATCCAAAGCGGATGTTATTTTGAGCATAATATCTATCTATAAGGATTTTGATTAAATATCTTCATGCTCTTTTTTGCATTTCTTTCTGCGATGTGTAAAATTTTCTGAATATCTTTGTGATTTCTAATTTTATAAAATGGATCTTCCTTTTTATCTATATTGCATTTTTCACAATGACTATAAAGTACTGGAATATTATAATCCAGAATTGTTCTTAGAAATTGTGATCTGTATGCAGCTGCTTCTGCTAACTCTTTTGCATCTGCGCATCCTCTACATAATTGTGATAAAACACCTTTAATTATTGTCATAATTATTTATTGATTTGTAAGTTTATAAAATAAATTATTTCAACCACTTCGATAATACATTTGTTCCACCCGTTCTCTTCAGCGTATCAATAACTTTCTCTATACGTTCTCGTGAGAATTCATGCTCATCAACCATGAGCTTCATTATCTTGTCTGGCTGAAGTTCTTTTTCTTCTATCTTAGACTCAGCATGCGGTGGATTCAAAAAGAATTCATAAACATTTTCAGGAAGATTAAATTTAGATATTATCTCTTTAGGTTTCTCTTTCTTTACTAATTCTAAAGAACGCTTAGGTCCATACTTCTCAACACCCTCGTTAAAGTCGGTGCCCATCAGCATAGCCATAACAATCATCTGTTCTCTCGTCAGACCTAGCGAAGCAAAAACTTGTTTAGATTCAATCACCTCTGGTTTCAATTCAAAATATGCACCAGTTTTAGGTGAGCGACGCTTACCGCTTATTGAAAGATTTCTAATAAATCTTGGTGAACCGAATATTATCGAATCCCAGTCTTGTGAAGCAGAAGCCCATACCTCTCCGTTAGCGCACATCCAAGCGCACTGTGCTTCTCCTTCAGACGGTGCCTGTATCACCGGTACGCCCATATATTCTAAAAGTTTTTTAGCATGATCAATCATTTCCTGGTTAATCGTAGCAGACATTTTAGCTGCTTTGAAACCTTCTTCTGTTTCTCCTTTTTCCATATGTTCATGCCAACGAACGCGTGCAGCTTCTCTTACAATTGCACGTTCTGCTGAAACATACTTGAATTCAGGACGTTTACCATCAAATACGTAAACTGGTTTGATTCCAGCTTCTATGAATTTCGTTGTTCTATAAAGTAATCCAGATAAATGCGACGTAACAAATCCGTGAGAATCTTTTAACGGCTCACCTGTCTCACGATCACGTATCGTTGTGAGAAACTGGAACATTGTATTAAACGCATCAATAGCAATCTTTCTGCCTCTAAGACTTTCAATTTCTATTTCCTTTCCCTTTATTATACCACCGAACTGAACTCCCATAAAATTAATTAAGGTATATAGAATATAAATCCTGATATTACCATGCAATCAAATAAACTAAATATGTGACAATAGCCGGAATGATGAATCCTAGAAGCAATTCTGTTATATTATGCGCCTTAAGCTTTAATCTTACATATGCTATTAATAACGATAAAAGATATAGCGGCATCAACCATAAACCAAATACATAAATTAATGCTGTTGTTGGCCCTGCTACACCAGCCACATGCACGCTTATTTTAACAAAGCGATTTGTTATAGCTGTGGCAGAAGGAGCAAAAACATAAGCGAGTGAAATAAGAAACATCGCATGGGAACCGAGTTTCCAGAAAATCAATGCGCTTCCAATATAGCTTAGTATAGCAAGAAAATATATTAAATTTCTGCGTTTCCTGTTTGTTGCATTCATATCTTTCAGATAACCTATTTTATACATAATTAAAACATCTAGAAGCGGAATGATTCCTAAGAAGAGGATGCCGATTGAAGCAGCCAGACCTCTATTTATTTGAATATACTCCAATGGTGCAAAGAAAGCGAAGATTATAGACACATAGATGCCTACAAATGGAGCTGCCAAAATATATGACAAAAGGTTATAAATATTTTTATCCATATCAATAAATATTGTAGGAACAATTTATATATGTCATGAATTTGGGGTTAATTAAATCTAACATGAAGAATATAATATTCATCCACCAATATTTCATTTACCGTTCTTCCACCGAAGAAAACTTTAATCTCTTTAATTTCTTTCTTGTTTCTCCATTTAGATACATTCTTAAGTAGAATATAAATAAGTCAACACAATACTTTCTATGCTTGAAACGTTTTATGCTATAGTAAGCGTTCTCGTTGTAAGTGCAATATCTCTGATTGGAGTATTCACACTTTATATGAGTATGAACAAATTAAAGGAAGTACTTAGTTTCTTAGTAAGCTTTGCAGTCGGTGCTTTGCTCGGTGACGCGTTCATTCATTTGATACCTGAAGTCGGAACGACGTTGGGTTTCGGTTTAAAGTCATCTTTATTA
>JAQUSH010000029.1 GCA_028715225.1 Candidatus Aenigmatarchaeota archaeon
TAAGTGTGCTAATTCAAATGTCTGATCACACCAGTATAATTTTATTTTAATCGGCTGTGGTGGCTCAACTATCCATATTTTCATATCTGATTTACCTTCTTGTTCAGATACGTTTCCACAAAACATTACTAAACCATTATCTGGAGTCTTCTTGTACAGTTGAAGGTTCTGTTTTATCTTAGTCAGTGCATCGATAACATTGTTTCTAACTGTCTTTGACTTAACATTTTCTGTCAAAGATATTTCATTTGCTAAAAGATTGTTTATTTCATTAAGTGAATAATCTTTAGGAATGTAAAGACTAATCAACTCTGTATGTCGACCACGTTTCGACTCGAGTTCTTTAATCAGTTTTTTTAGTTTATAACTATCATCCATAGTGCTCACGCTAGAAAAAGGTCAGTTCGAAATTGAATTGCTGACTTTACTTGTCATAAATAGAAATTAGTTTCTGATGTTTATAAATCCTACTTTAACTGATGCATTCTTTTCAGATCGTCTTCAAATGACTTTAGCTCGACAGGTATCTTTATGCCTGATATCTCTGCGTTCAGAGCTAATCCTTTTTCCTTTTTTGTCTTCCATACTAATGAGTTGAATTCTGCTACCTTCTCTGTTAATTCAGTTAGCTTTGCATCTGCTTTAACTGTTTCTGAAAATGTCTCTTCGTGCACGCTCTTTCCGTATAACTCTCTGTATATCTCATCTGTTATGAAAGGGCAGATTGGCGCTAAAATCTGGCACATTGATTTTAAGCAGGTGTTTAATGTTTCTATAGCTGAAGCGTCTCCGTCATACGCACGCTTCTTTACCATCTCTAAATAGTTTGAAGCAAATGTATTCCACAAGAACTCTCTGGTTCTTACAGCTGGTATGAAGAAATTATAATTCTCATAGCCTTCTTTTGATTCTTTGATTAGTTTGTTTAGTTCTGCTAAGATCCACTCATCTGTTTTGGCTGATTTAGCTTTCCCTTTAGCCTTGAACATTGAAATGAATTTAGCTACGTTCCATAATTTGGTTAGGAATTTTGTTGAGCCTGATATTCTGTCTTCGCTGATTCTATAGTCTTCTCCAACCGACGTCTCTGATGCTGCCCACAATCTAAATGCATCTGCTCCGTATTTTTCAAGCATTGTGTCTGGTGAAATTATATTTCCTTTTGATTTGCTCATCTTTTTTCCGTGTTCATCCAAACCCATTCCATGAATCAAAACATCTCTGAAAGCTGGCTTTCCTGTAAGCTGATAATTTCGTAAAGTTGCATAGTATAACCATGTTCTAACTATGTCACGACCTTGAGGTCTAAGTGAACAAGGATAAGATTTCTTGAAAAGTTTATCATCTCTAGAGTAACCGCATACAAACATGTTAGATATGCTTGAATCAACCCATGTGTCAAACACACGGTCTTCACCTACGAATTCTTTAGAACCGCACTTGCATTTTGCTCCTTTTGGTGGTGATTCTTTCCAAGGACGATAATATTTTCCAGGTTCAGGAACATAAATTTCATTACATTTTTTGCAATACCAGATTGGTATCTCAGTGTGATAATATCTACGACGGCTAATAGGCCAGTCAATTGTAATCGCATCAATCCAGTTTGTAAGTATCTGTCTATTCTTTTCAGGATAGAATTTCATCTTCTCAGAAACTTTCTTTACGTCTGCTAACATCGGCAGCTGCTTGATATACCACTCTGTCAGGTTGATGAATTCTAGATGATCACCTGATCGTTCGCATGTCGGTGAGCGATGAATAATCTGTTCCTGCTTAAAAATTATTCCTTCTTCTTTCATTTTTTCTATCATTGTTTTTCTTGCTTCCTTTACGCGCAGACCTTTTAGGAAACCTGCTTCTGAAGTCATCTTGTTGTCTTCATCTATAGCTTGTATTGGCTTTAATTTTAATTCTCTAAACAACTGAACATCTGTCATATCACCGTAAGAGCATATCATAACTAATCCTGAACCGAAATCTATCTTAGCTGCCGGGTGCGCATAAATCGGTATCTTTCTGTTGTATATCGGCAACGTAGCGAACTTTCCTTTTAATTTTTTATATCGCTCATCTTCTGGGTTGTATAAAACAACCTGACATGCGCACAATAATTCTGGCCTCGTCGTACCGATCTCTATCTCTCCGCCATCTGTTTTCCATTTCATGTAATTCATTGTTGTGTTTACATCTTCATAGACTATCTCGGCTTCTGAGATAGTTGTGTGGCAACCAGGGCAATAGATGTTAGGTCTCAGAGCTTCGTAGACTAAACCTTTTTTCCATAATTCGATAAAAGTTGTCTGCGTAACTTTTCTGTATTCATCAGAATCTGTCTCATAATAAGTATCATTAAAATCAGCTGACATGCCGATTGTCTTTGCTAATCGTATTATATCCTTTGAGATGATTTCTATCTCTTTCCTGCACAGCTCTATGAATTCTTCACGCTCAAATTCGTGCAAACGCTTGCCTGTTTTCTTTTCTACTGTTCGCTCTATGTTTATTCCGTTTCTGTCCAAGCAGAATGGGAACAATACTTCGAAACCAGCCATTCTCTTATAGCGAGCTGCCATGTCTATTAGTGTGTAAGCTGCAACTGCTCCTATGTGCCACTGACCTGAAGGATATACTGGCGGTGTATCGATAGAAAATACTTCCTTCTTAGAACTAGAATCAAAACTGTATATCTTCTTTTTAGTCCACTCAGTGAACAAACGCTGTTCAACTGACTTAGGATCATATTTGTTTTCCATAAGAATTGTTCTCTGAATAGGTATTAAAACTTTCTCTTAGGAAGCTTGTCTGTGTCTATAACTGTTATTGCTTTCTTTATCTGATAGCTCACATTGTATACAGGTATCTTTCCTACAAATGCCATGTGTTTACCATAATGAGCATGGCCGTGTATAGCAAATGTCACACCAGTATCTTTCATTATTTTTTCTAGTTTCTTAGAACCCAGACCAGGATATATTTCTTTACTTTCGCCGGTTAGAGTTTTGTAAGTCGGAGCAAAATGAGTAAGCAATAATTTATGTTTAGTTTTTAGTTCTGAGAGAAGCTTCTTTATTCTTTCCAGCTTGACTTCATAATAGTTATCTGTAAATAGCATATCTGATATCTGAAAGAACATTGCATAATCTAAGCATCCTCTACTTCCAACAATACCTAAATCTTTGATAATTTTAGTTTCATCTTCTAAGAAAGTTATTCTTCCTTTGCAGTATTTTTTTATCTCATTCTGCTCTTCTGGAAATTCTCTGTTTCCGAAAACAGCAATTATCGGGCATTTCCATTTTATTTTATTTAATATTTTGATGTATTCTTCTGGTGTGCCGAATTCATACATGTCTCCGGCAAATAGCAGAAGATCTGGCTCTTCCATGCCTTTGATTAATTCTGCGAATTTTTCAGCTGGCTGCTGAAACGTGTCTAAGTCTGATATTGCATATATTATCATGTTAGAAAATTAGAAAGAGTTAAATAAATATATATGGTTTAGAATCCTATTTCCACTTCAGCTTCATATCCTTTTTTCTTTAGTTCTGATTTGATTTCTTCTATCATGCCAAATACCATTCCACATCCAGCGCATCCCATTGCAGGCATGACTAAAGTCATTGTTACTTTCTTTCCTTTGATTTTTATGTTCTTTACCATCTTAGCTGAGATTATATCCTTTCCTATGTGTGGATCCTGTATTTTCTTCAGAATATCTTTTATTTCTTTAACTGTCATAAGACTTAAATAAGTAGCTGAATTATAAATAACTATCGGGCGGGTAGCGCAGCCTGGTTAGTCGCGCTACGCTGATAACGTAGAGGTCCGGAGTTCAAATCTCCGCCCGCCCACCATCGATAATTTAAATAATTGCGAATGGTATTATTTTTATGACAAATACGCTTGAAACCTTAAGGGGGAGATTAAAAGGATATACGATCAGATTCAAGAAAGAACGAGATAGGGTTAGAAATGAAGAAAAATGTAATAAATTGGTTGATGATTTCAATTTAATAAAAGATGATTTAAAAAATGAAGAAAATTTTGAATTTATAGACCAGCTTGGAGATATACAAACTCTCGGTGGGTTTTTCGGGGAACCAGCAACTCTAGGTAATATAAAAAACGTTTTGAATGAGATTGAAAACCAATTAGAACAATTCTTAAATGGTTTTGATTTGTCTTGTGATGATCTGCAGAATCCAAACAAGGAAATAGAACACAAGAAAACAGAAATACAGCCACAAATTCAATTGAATATAAGTCAGAACAACAAACAAATCATGACAATAAAACAAATTAGCAATCTAAATCTGGAACAACTTAATGAATACATTCAAGAACTAGAGATGATATCAGATAAAGAGAAAGAAATCGCTGAAAATAATATTAGATGTTTAGAAAAGGAAATAAATGAAAGGAGACCAAATAAAACAAAATTAAAGGAAATCGGTGAATGGGCGATTAACTTTTCAAAAAAATACGGAGTAGATATATTAATACCAATAATATCTAAAATCTTAAATTTTCTCTAATCAAAACTAAATTTATACTTAGTATCCGAAACATAAATATTATAAATTTCTTTAATTATTATTCTAAACAGTTCAGCCATTCTTTGAAGATAGCTTTGATCACCTTTGAACCATGTCATTGGCAATAACGTTTCTTCAATTTCTTTTTTCTTAATTTTATCTATGATGGTGTTATCCTTTTCTTTAATTCGTGAATTTATATCTAATCTATCAAGTGCATCTTGAATGATTATCAAAGATCTTACCAATTCTGGTTCTAAAAATTTACTATATTTAGTTTCTATACTATCAAGTTTTTCTTTCCTGTGCATAAATAACTTTCCAAATCCATTGTTGATAATATATTTTTTATACACGTCATTAATCTCTATTGTATCTTTGTTGGCAACAGCTTTCATTGCCTCAAACCTTATTTTATTAATATATTTTTCCTCATCATTTTCTGGTATATTTTCTGGGATGCACATTACTGGATTTGTGCCTTCAATGAAGTTACTAATATCAGTGTAAATGTCATTAATTTCTTGGTTTAATATTTCATATACAATGTTTTCAACGCAGTTCCATCTTATCTTTTCTCGTCTTTCTAAAAGAAAAGTTACAAGAAAAACTGTTAGCAAAATACCTAAAAAAGTTGTTATTAGGCTAATCGAAATCGTCATGTGCACATTATTTATTTCCACGACTGGTATAATTAAATATAAATAGATTGATGATACTAATAAAAGTAAAAACATAATCAAAAATATTATCAAATAATAATATCTAGTAAATATCTTTTTTATCTGGAGTTTAACACCATTTCTATCAATTTTTAATGATTTAAACCATATTAAAAATCCAAGAAAACAAACAATGATACCGGCAATAATGTATGCTATAATAATAAATGGGTTATTCTCTTTTATTCCGAATAATGTATTAATCATGTCTATACCTCTAAAGAGATACATCACACCTAACGAAATTATTGTCAATGTTAATGCCAAAATGGTTTCTTTGTCAGTTATCATAAGAAATAATATGAATGATAAACTTATATCTGTTAACTATGTCAACTATTATTATGAACATACTCAAACGTGGCGCAGAAGCTATATTGTATAAAGAAGGCGACGCTCTGGTAAAAGAACGTATAAAGAAGAGTTATCGAATCTCTCAGATAGATGAACGTCTGCGAAGAGAACGAACAAAAAAAGAAGCAAAATTACTATCCGAAGCAAAAAGATCTGGCGTAGCTGTTCCTAAAGTATTCTCAACTGAAGAATTCAAGATAAAGATGGAATTCGTAGATGGAATCAGAATAAAAGAGTTGCTATATCAAGAAGATTCTGACAAAGCTAAGATTGCTGAAGAGATTGGTCGATCGGTCGGCTTACTACACTCAAACAACATCATACATGGAGACCTAACAACCTCAAACATGATAATAAAAGACAAAATATACTTCATAGACTTCGGTTTGGGGTTCACTTCTAGGAGAAAAGAAGACTTTGGCATAGACTTATCTGTACTAAAAGAGGCATTTAAGTCAACCCATATACGTCATCTAGACATTCTCTGGCAAAGTTTTATAAACGGGTATAAACAAACAAATAGTAGTTCAACCATCATACTCAACGCCTTAGAAGAAATAGAAAAAAGAGGGCGTTATATACGGAGGGAATAAAAAATGAAAATGAACAAAAAAACAATGTACATTGTAGCAGCAGTAGTAATCGTTGTAATAGCAGCAGCTTATTACATGATGATGTAAATTGGCTACAAGAGTTTTTTAGGTGGAATAAATGAATTTACTGAGGGGAGACACTCGAAAAAAGAAACTAGAAGATGCTAGTTTCAAGACAGTTATAACCTCTTCGATGATGATATTCCTTGGTTTACTTCTTGGTTCTTTTGTAAAATATGCGGTTTATCTTGCAACCATAGGTGCTTTTATACTTTTGGTTGGTATTATTCTATACATAATTTCGCAATTAGGTGAATAAATTTGGCAAGAATGTATGCAAGAAAACGCGGTAAATCTGGAAGCAAGAAACCTATAGTTTCAGCTAAATGGGTTGAATACAAAAAAGAAGATGTAGAGCGTTTAGTTGTAAAGCTTGCTAAAGACGGATACAGCATACCAAAAATAGGTCAGACCCTTAGAGACCAATATGGCATACCTGATGTAAAGAAAGTTGCAGGAAAACCAGTCGGAAAAATACTTATTGCCCACGGAATCAAAGCAGACATTCCTGAAGATTTGCTTAACTTGCTTAAAAAAGTAGTCAAGCTTCACGAGCACATGGATAAGAATAAGAAAGACAATACTTCTAAGCACGGCATGGAACTTTTGGAAAGCAAAATAAGACGCTTGGCTAAATACTATGTAAAGACTGGAAAGCTTCCAGCTGACTGGAAATACAATGCCGAGTCTGCAAAGTTGATAATTCAGACTGCAAAGTAATCACAGATACCAATAAATTCTTTGAATTACATTAATTTAGCATGAACTTTCTTGAATTATCAAAAAAAGCGATTGAAAAAATAAAATCAACAGACAGCATAATACAGATTGTCACTCATAACGATGCTGACGGACTTAGTGCAGCAGCTATTCTGGTGTATGCTCTAGCTTATCTGAAAAAACGATTCCAAGTTACCATAGTCAAAAAAATAAATTCTAATACGACCGATGCTCTGCTTAGCAGAAATCCAGAACTAATTATATGCACGGATATCGGATCAAGCTATCCTGAAGAAATAAAAAAACTTTCATGCGATGTGATAATCTTAGATCATCATGATGTAAAAGAAGAGCTGCCTCAGAATGTCATACATCTTAATCCTGAAGCATTCGGATTAACTGGAATGTCAGGATCAGGAACAGTTTACTTGTTCACAAAAGATATAATCAATGATAATCGTTTGGCGCCGCTCGCTTTGGTAGGCACCATAGGAGACTCAGCTGAATCAATATACAACATATTTGATGATATATCGTCTATCGGTCGAAAAACAGGATTAAAACTATATGGACGCTTCACAAGACCGCTGCACAAAGCATTGGAATATTCTTCGGAGATCCCAAACATATCTGATGAATCAAAAGCAATCCAGTTCCTAGCTGAAAACGGAATACAAATAAAAGAAGGCGAAAGATGGAGAACATTAGGAGATCTTAATGAACATGAATATCAAAAATTATGTGATTCGCTGATTAGAGAACAAGTAGAGCATGGATATGATATTTCTAAATTATTTGGAGATGTATGGACTCTGAAAAACTTCCCTCAAGAGATACAGGATGCAAAAGAGTTTGCTACTTTATTGAATGCATGCGGAAGAATGGGCGAAGGAGGCATAGGAATAGGCATATGTTTAGGAAGCAAGCTGGCTCTAGAGAAATCAAAGTCAGTAATAAGAGATTACAGAAGCGCAGTCAGCAAATCACTTAGATGGGTTGAAAACAATCCTGAAAAAGTGAAAAACACGGATTCTGCGACCTATATTATAGCACAAGATGCCATAAATGAGAA
>JAQUSH010000030.1 GCA_028715225.1 Candidatus Aenigmatarchaeota archaeon
CTATAATATGTTTGCTTTAGGTTTATTTGGTTTTATACTTGAGCAGATAGTTGGAACTAAAAAGTTTCTTATGATTTACTTTGTGTCAGGATTGGTTGCAGCAGTAGGCAGCATAATGTTTTATTCAGCGTCTCTTGGCGCGAGCGGTGCAATAATGGGAATACTTGGATGCTTGGCTGTGCTTAGACCAAAGATGACTGTATACATTAGTTACGTACCGATGCCAATGATACTGGCAGCAGTTGTATGGATTGGTGGTGATCTGATTGGAATGGTTGCACCTGATCAGGTTGCTCATGCTGCTCACTTGTTTGGAATGTTCTTCGGAATAGCAATCGGTTTATACTACAGAAAACAATTTGGAGAGAAGCTTTTCAATAAACATGTAAGTTTATGGGAGAATAGGTAAATTATCTGAATCTTTTCTTTAATTTGTCTTTGCATTTCTTGCATAGCTTTTGAGCAATTCCTTTGTATTTGATGTTGCTAAGTCTGCCAACGTCTTTCACTTTTTTCTTACATCCGTCGCAAGTAGTTTGAATTTTTATCTCCTCAGAACACTTTTTGCTTTTTTGATATTCTTTCTTGAAACAGTGCGCACTGTTTCTTTTAACTTGAAAACAGCTCTTTCTAAATTGTCTAAAGACTGATTAGCTGCTGATCTCAAATCCCACGCCCAGGCTTTGCTGATGAAAAAGTCTTTGTCTGTCCTCATTCTGATTCTAACTGAATACTTTGTTCTGTTAGCTATGCCTGTCTCATGTTTCTTTACATGTATGAACATAAACTGAATCTTATGCGAGCTTGATATCTTTTTAATAGTGTCTTCTATCATCCTGTTCACAGTTCCTGCTATGAAATCATCTTCATCTGACATTCCTATTATCTGATAATACAATCCTTTCTTCTCAAGTCCACCGACATAAAATTCTAAAAGATCTTTAAGAACAATAATCCCTTTTGGCTGCTTGTTTTCAGTAATCACTACATTAGATACTTTATTTCTTTCCATAAGGTCAGCTATGTCTATCAGCGAAGTATTCTGGTCAGTTGTAACTGGTTTTGCGTTCATGACTATAGAGACAGGAAGCTGCATGACCTTTTCCATCTCAGCTGCCATAGAGTAATAATTTATTTTTTCTTTAGGCTTTACTGCTTTAAGCATATCAAATGCTGTCACTATACCAACTAACATATTATTTTTATCAACAATAGGAAGATGAGAAATATTGTTTTCTCTCATAACAACTCTTGCCTTGCCTAAATCATCTTGGTCAGATATTGTTTTAATCTGAGACATCAGAACAGCAGCTTTTGTCTGCCTGAACTGCTTGTTCTTAGATATTTCATTAACTATGTCATGAAGAGAAACCATTCCTATTACTTTGTTATCTTGAGTTACAGGTATTGCCCGCAATCCTGTTTTTAATAATTTGTTTGCTGCGACGTCTATGTCTTCAAATGAATCTAAAGTAGGTGTCTGGGACATAAGCATTGTCTTGACTTTTTCCTTTGAAGGATCTTTTATTGCTTTCTGAGTCAGTATCTTTGTGCTGACCAGTCCTTTAAGCCTGCCATTGTCAATAACAGGTATTTCATGAAAATGATATTTTTCCATAAGTGAGATTAATTTTTGAACAGTATCATCTGAAGTTAATGAAACAACATTCTTAGACATTATATCTTTTACTTCCATACTATCACCAAGATTTAATAGGTTGAAGTAATATTTAAACCATATCAGACATGAAAATACATATTACTTTTTTTCTGCTCGTTGTCTTTTTGCGAATCTGGCTTGTTTGCTCTAGGCCTTGAGTTTTCTGGATCTCTTCTGAAAGTTATGTTTACTTTCTTTAAGAATTCGTTGAAACCATCTTTCAGCTCTAACTCTTTGGCATGTCCTTTGATTCCGGATTCTCCTTCAAACAAAAGAGCTCTATCCGAGAGATAACTTAAAAATAGCAGATCGTGATCTATAACCATCGCTGAGCATTCATGAAGTTCGCAGAATTTCCTAAGCATCTTAGCTGTTTCTAATCTTTGCTCTGAATCCAAGAATGCGGAAGGTTCATCTAACAAATATAATTCAGCTTTTCTGGATAAACAGAAAGCAATAGCTACTCTTTGCAGCTCACCGCCAGACAAAGTCTTCACATCGTTCTCTAAAAGTCTTTCAAGCGACAAAGGTCGTATTATTTCTGCCTTGTAATCTTCAGAATAGATGTCAGCTACGGTGCTAAGCAGGTCTGATACTGTTCCATTGAAATCGGAACTGATATACTGGGCTTTGTAGGATATTCTCATTTTCTTAGTTATTTCTCCTGAATCAGCTTCTAGTTCGCCTGCTAATATTTTTGCAAATGTTGTTTTACCTAATGCGTTAGAACCAAATACACCAAGTATCTCTGATTTCTTTACATATCCAGGTTCGACAGTCAGAGAGAAAGTGTCTAGTTTTTTCTTTATCTGATTCCATTCTAAATATATTTCTGAATCAGATTCAGCTGCGCTTTTAGCTAAAGCAAAGTCAATTGATTCGTTTCGTATACGAACGTTGTCTTCTCTTATGTAGCCATCTAAGAATGCATTTATTCCGTTCTTAGTAGAATAAGGTTTAGACACTATACCATATACGCCTGGCACACCATAGAAAACATGAATTCTGTCAGCTACAAAATCTAAAGTCGCTAGATCATGCTCTACTACTAATACAGCTGCATCTTTAGCTAAGCTTCTTATTAATTTAGCTGATTCTAATCGTTGATATACATCTAGATATGAGCTTGGTTCATCAATATAATAAATATCTGCTTTCCTTAATGCGGTAGCTGCTATAGATACTCTCTGCAGTTCACCACCTGATAACTGTGATAATTTTCTGTTTAAGCACGGAGCAAGACCTAATTGTTTGATTACTTCGTCTTTGTTTCCTTTTTCATTGTTCTTATCCAGATAACTTTCAGCTGTTTCATTTAATTTTGCCAAAGAATCAACCTGCTGAGGCTTGATAACTGATTTTAGTTTTCCTTTTGACAGTTGCTCTAAGTGATTTTGCAATTCAGTTCCTCTGAATAATTTGATAAGGTCTTTCATTTCAATTTCTTCATTTTCTGGTTTTGGTTTGATTTTTCCTGATAAAATATTAAGTGCTGTAGTCTTACCTACGCCGTTTGGGCCAAGGAGACCAATCACTTCACCTTTGACTGGAAATGGAAGTCTGAATAGCACAAATTCGTTTTTTCCGAAACGATGAATAGGAGATTCTTTAAGCTGTTCTGGAGTGTTAACAATCTGGATTGCTTTGTAAGGACATTTTTTAACGCATAACCCGCAGCCAATGCACAGTCCTTCATCTATTTTAGAAAACTTGTCTTCTCCTAAAACTACGCATTTCTTTCCTGTCCTGTTTATAGGACATACTGAGATGCACTCAAGGCTACACTTTTCTGATTTGCATAGTTTCTTGTTTACTACAGCTATTCTCATAGAATTAAATGGTAGTTGTTATTTTATATTGTTAATCAAAGACTACTTCTACTTTTTTGTCAAACATAGACTCTGATATATTGATTACGTCTTCTATGCTAACAACCATGTTGCTTTTGAATGAAGAAGGTATTCTAATTTTTAGTTTTTCGCCGTTCTGGCTGTAAATAGTGTTTATTCCGTTTACTACAGCAGGAGATACAAGGCTTTCTATGAAAGGTCTAAATTCATTTATGTTCTCGATTATCTTTATTCCTTTTCCGAATTTTTTAGCCAATGCTTTAACCACAGAGCCGCCTTTTCCTACCAGTTTTGCTCCGTCTCCTTTTCCTGAAATGATTATGAATATGTTAGAATCAATGACTTTTTCTATTTTAACATCTTGAAGGCTTTTGATGCTTCCGCTTAGCTCATTTACAAATTTTGATACATCTATCTCGGTCTGTGTTATTTCATTAAGATCTAGCTTATTCTTGCACGCATTGCATAATGTTTCAGAGCTTAGGCATGTTTCACATATAGGCATTTCCATAAACATTATATATCACAAACAAATATAAAGTTTAAGGAGATCGCATGATATTAGGAATTATCGGAGCGCTATTGATATTGACTGCTTGGGCAGTTGAAGCAGAAGAATCAATACGAAAACATAAGAGCATGATGGATTTGAAATTTGCATTTCTTTATGCTATAGCTACTTCATTTCTGATAATTCATTCTTATCAGATAGGAGATGCTGTATTTTACTGGTTTCAGATCGGTTTGTTAGCAATAATACTATTTGAAATATTTTATTCTATAATTATTAAGAAAGTTCATAAGAATTAACTTATTATTCAAAAGTAGTGAATAACCGATAGGTATTTAAGGTTTTCTGTACATGTATTATTAGATGATTTATGATGAATGAAATAGCAGAATATGCACACTCGATTGATAGCAACTGGAGAACTGTTATTCAAGTGAGTTGTCTAGGCAAAACAGAAAGGTTTGATGATCGTGTCGTGTATGACGGATCTATCAATTATAAGGGAAGAAAGGTTCTTGTTGTCATGCATGAAACTAGAAATTCAGAAAATATGGGATCATATTTATTCATTCCTGGTTATCAGATTACAACAGCGAAAAGAAAAGTAGGCATAAACAGCTCGCTTGTAGAACCTATTACTGATGAGTCTGCTAGAAAGAAAATTACAGAGAAAATAAGTGAAAATAAAATGTTTAGAGGTCAAGTAGTTTTTGGGTGATTTATGATGGCAAGCAAAAAAACAGTTGTAATTTATGAAAAAAAGGATCCAAAAGATGCAACGCACGTTGCAATACAGACACAAACAAAAACTCCATATGTTTGGGAGTGTTATCGTACAAGACATCCTCATCACTTGGCAACTGCTGAGTACAGCCAGAAACTAATACTATTAAAAGTAAACCTAAAATCGCATATTTCATAAAATATTAGTGTATTAACCCCTTCTTAAATTTATCTTCTGCTTTAGAAATGCTATGAATTATATAATTCATATCGTGCTTTATTGACAGCATAGGATAAAATACTACTGTTTTGATGAATACATTTCTGAATTTTAGGTATTTTCCTTTTCCTATTGAATGAACTCGATTTATCATACCAATTGCTATTGTCATTCTTAGGGCGAAAGCAATAAGGAACAAAGTCTGCAGAGCTGAAAGTGTGAAGAACGGACTAGTTACTAAGAAAGTTGCCAACACACCTCCTACTATTGGACCCATAGATGAACCTATTCCTGCAAAGAACCTGTAGTTTGCTATGAATGTAGGGCTGTCATCTGACGGTGATACATTAAGCAAGTAATTAAATGAAGCTATGTTAAATCCAGCAAATACAAATGCGCTGAGCACTCTTTCAATCATAAGCATAGGAATGCTGTTTATGAAAAGCATGATAAGAGCACCGAATGGTACAAGCAACGCACAAACAAACATGATTTTTCTGTCTCCGAAACGGTCAGTCATTCTTCCCCAGTATCTCTGAGATAAAGTGTCAACTACAAAATAGACTGCTAATGATATTGCATACCATTCATAACCGATGTTCATATCTCTTAGAACATAAACAATCCAGAACGGTGAAGCTAGTTGTATAGCAAATGCCATCAGCGTTTTGAATAGAACAAAGTTGGAATAGTTGCTATGATGGTTTATTCCGTGTATGAAATGCTTGAAACTGAATGTAACTTTAGGATGTGCTTTGATCGGCGTGTCTACCATCTTGTTAAGATAATAGCTAGATAAAAATCCAAATATCATGGATACGGCAAATATTATAGCAAACCCGTAAAAGTTGTTCATTATTCCTAAAAACCAACCTGCCCATAAGGTTGCGAAAAAAGCTGCTACATTTGAAATCATGTTTCGCTTTCCGAAATAAGTTCCTCTTATCTTTTGAGGTACGATGTCAGCTATCCATGAAAACCAAGCAGTGTTTGCTATCTGTGTAAAGATTCCTTGTATGCATAAGAAGAGTAAGAACCACCAGACACCGTTCTGAAACAGAAACGGTATAAGTATCATCGGTATCCAGAACAGACGGCTTATCATTAGATTTATATTGCATGCTGCTTTCTTGCTTCCGAATTTCTTTATTATTTTTTTACTGAAAGCCTGAACAATTATACCGAACAGATCAGGCAGAGAGCTCAGCAAACCGACCATTTCATTTGAAGCACCCAGAGCTAAAGCGAACGGTATTTTATAGTTATCAGTTATTCCGTTTTTGGCAGCATCATTTACTCCGTCTAGAACTGAGTATTTTAAAGACTTTTTGATGTCTTTCTGCTTTAGCTTCATATGATAGATTGTCTATTATCTAGTATTAAAATTATTCTGTTTCCATCCAGATTAATAATATTCCTAAGACAACTAAAGATACTGGCACTATTCCTTTAAGCATAAACCAAAGTTCCTGCCATAATGCTGGACAATAGTTCACAAAGCTTCCGCATATGCTTGAAGGTATTAGCATCCATATTCCTGCTAAAGTTACTATTACTCCTAAGATTATTTTTCCTGCGTTGACCATATTAATTTATAAAGGTTCTTTGTATATAAATTTACAGCTTGAAGCCAAGTGAGGCGATGTGAGAATGGGTTACTATAAATACATGAAGACAGTTTACGACACGAAAGAACACGAAGACTTAATGAGACAAAGAGTTATTTCTTGGAATAAAGAGCCTGTGTTTGTCAAAATGGAACATCCAACTAAGCTAGACAGAGCTCACACTTTAGGTTTCAAAGCAAAACAGGGATTTTCTATTGTTCGTGTTAGAATAGGAAAAGGTGGAAGCAAGAGAGAAAAGCCAGCTGGAGGTCGTAAGCCATTAAGATCAGGTATGACTAAGATAACTCCTAACATGAATTTACAGCATATTTCTGAAATGCGTGTAGCTAAAAAATTCCCAAATCTTGAAGTTTTGAACAGTTATTATGTTGCTGAATCAGGCAAAGACATCTGGTTTGAAGTGATACTTGTAGATCCTCAGCATCCTTGCATTAAATCTGACAAACAGGTTAAATGGATATGTGAGCAGAGAGGTCGTGTGTTCCGCGGTCTGACGTCTGCTGGCAAGAGCAGCAGGAATTTGTGATTGTCGAACGTCAGATTTAATAATGACGAATACTATTAATTAAAAAAGTGATTTAATGGTTGATTTCAAAGATATTCTAGCTAAGAATAAACCTATTATTTGGGAAGAAGTTCAAAAATACCTTCCTAAGGAAGGAACATTTGGATTTGCAGATGTCGTTAATGAATATCCACGAAGACAAGGTAAATATGGTCGTGGCGTATTAATTCTTTTATCTTGTGAGGCATTTGGCGGAGATCCAAAGAAGGCAGTCAGAACAGCAGCTGCTATGCAATTGTCTGAAGATTGGCTATTAATTCATGATGATCTTGTTGATGATTCAGAAGAAAGACGAGGAAAACCAGCTTTGCACAGAATCTATGGGAAATCATATTCAATGAACGCTGGGGATTACCTACAATCTATTCAATGGGAGGCTTTAATAAAAAACAAAGATATTCTTGATACTAAAACAACATTTAGAGTTTTAGATGAATTTGCTAGAATGTTGAAAATAACTGGAGAAGGTCAGCACTATGAAGCTGCTCTATTTAAGAAAAATGCTGTTCCTTTAGAAAAATTAGAATACGAACATTATTATCAAATTATTTACAGCAAAACTTGTGAATATACAATTAATGTACCAATAAGACTGGGTGCAATTATAGCAGGCGCCGACGAACAAACACTAAACAAAATAAATGAGTTTGGTATACCTCTTGGAAAAGGATTTCAGATTAAAGATGATCTGCTAAATTTAACTGGTAAAGACATAGGTAAACAAATAGGTGGAGATATTTTTGAGGGTAAAAGAACCTTAATGTTAATTCATTTAGTAAAGCATACAACAGGCGAAGAACACAAAAAGGTTTTAGAAATCATGACAAAGCCAAGAGCGCAAAAAACAAGAGAAGAAGTAGATTATGTAATAGATTTAATGAAA
>JAQUSH010000031.1 GCA_028715225.1 Candidatus Aenigmatarchaeota archaeon
ATATTACTATGACCAAAACAAACGCGATCAAAACACTTATTCCTTTCATGTTGTCACCGTTCCATCTATTATTATTATGTCTTTATAATATTCTTCTCCTTTCGATAACTGGATATCTACTGTAACCTGGTTTCCATTCACATTGTATTTTATAATTTGTGTGTATCCTTTCTCGGTCATGATTCCGTTTGAAAACAAAATAAACTTGTCTAAATTAGCTGAGATATCTTCTTTGTTTAGTATAGTATCGTCAACTACATTTATGGTTTCTGTCTTAAGATTTACAAAATAATCATGAAGATAATTATTAGATGATTCAACTTTTACTGAGTTTACTGAAAGCATAAGCAAAGCTACAGCAACTATTATGCTTACTGTTATGAAGATTTGTCCTTTCATTTGTACACCCAGACCCTTACTAAACTATTTTCTGTTATATAGTCAGCTGAAGTAACTGTTCCTTCCGGCAATGTCGTTGAACAATCTGAACTTGAACAGATTTTGTATTGATATTTGTATGAAATTGGTATGCACTCTTTCAGTTTTGCATCCAGATCAGAATAATCTTTAGCGTATTTCAGACAGTTGTAAGTGATATCATGCATGCTCTGCTCTTGGATAGCTTGCTGAGGAAATAAGTAAATCATAACACTCATTATAATTAGTGCGCCGAGTACTGCTTCAACTGTGTTCACAAATCCTTTTACCATATCATCAACCTTGCTAACTGGCTTTTATAATTCAGAACAACTGGAAACGACCTAGATACGATTGTTTCTTCTGGCGGATTCAGGCCGATTTCGCATGTTCCTATCTTTAGTTTGAAATCATGCCCTACAAAATCTCTTATTTGATTATAATTTAGTTTTGAACATTTGTCTTCAGATGCTACTTCGTAAGGTTGTTCTGAAAGAATCCTAACAGAGATGTCTTTGTTTCCCATTATGCTTCTTACATTTGTAGATCCTGAATAATAAATGTCAAAGTATCTTATCTGATTTGCAGCCAGAGAAACTGTAATAATAATGCTATTTTTTGAGCCAGATGCTATCAACCTGTCGCCTTCGTATACAAAATAATCAATTTTTTTGTTCATATTTATATTAACTGTTTCGGTATGTGCATCGCCGCTAGTCTCTTCAAATCTTGATTTCATCAATCCTGCTTGCTCTGTTATGTCATGTAATATCTTGTTTTCTAAAACATCTGCGCTGGATCTCAATTCAATTAAACTGATATCATTCATATTGTTTGCAAAATCATTTGAAACGTAATAAATTGAAAATGAGATAACTCCTATTGTTATTACTATAGCCATTATGAAATCAACTTGGGTCATTGCATTGTCACCTTGCCATTTTCATAGACTAAATATGCAGGCAGATATGCTTCTCCAGACATTTGCATGTCTGCGTCTTTAGTTATCTCAGTATCATAGCCGCTCACAGTGATTAAATTGTTTGAAAGCTTGACTAGTATTTTGTTATCCTGCGAAGCTCCTATTTTTACTTTTGCTCCGAATTCAGCTGATTCTAAAGAATTGAATTGTATCAGTTTGTTTTGTATGTCGTCTGCGATGTAATTTAATTTCGCAGTAGCATCAATCTCGCCCAATCTTCCAGTATATGTATACAGAGATGTGATTATCATCAGAACTGCTATAATTCCTATTGCGATGTAAGTTGTATGCGATACTATAGGCTGGACCATAAAGATAGTTTATTTCCTAGAATAAAAAGATTAGACAAACATGCTCAAAACAACATAACCTACAATCATAAGTATCAGACTGTGCTTTAAACCAGCTATTGTTCGTCCTTCTGACATTTTACCGATTACTAAACCTGAGAAGAATCCTTGTATTAGTATCATCTGCTTGAAAAGTATGCCGTAGCTTATCATCGTACCAGTGAAACCAGATCCTGTTAAGTTCATACCTGGTATTAAGAATGTCTGCAAAGCAACCAGCACGCCTAAGAATACAAAGAATATGACATAACCAGTCAGCATCTGCGAATAAGTAGATGACATTCTTTCTTTTCTAAGCTTGTTTATTTCAGCAACACTTCTGCCGATCGTATCTAAAACCTTAGCTATGTTTCCTCCGCCTTTAATTGCTTCATCTATAACAGAAACCGTACGCTTTATTACATCGCTTTTGTCTTTTGCAAAACTATTAAGTATCTTATCAAAAGGAATTCCCCAATCAATTTGCACAGCCATCTTATCTAGGTAAGGATCCAGCAAACCGTAGTCTGTTTTCTTAGTAGCAAGCACAGCCTGAGGCAATGTCATTCCAGCTCTTATGTTTTCAGATATGTCTCTTAAAAAATCTGGGAATCTTTCTTCAATTTCTTTGTTTACTCTGAATTTATTATATTCCAAAATTATTGGCATAGCCACTGTTACTAAAATAGAAAGTATCATGATTAATTCATTTTTGAAAGTGATCTGATTTACTATGAACATAATTATACCTACGACTACAGATGCAATTAACATGTATTTTTGTTTGTTCATTTTCATTTTACATCGCCGGCTGAGTCATCTCAAGGAATGCTAAAAATATTATGCTTAGCAAAGGTATCAAAACATAGACGCCTAATTTTATAACAAAATCAATCGGTAATCCAAAGACCGATCCTCCTATTGTATTCAGTATAGCAAGTATAGCAATCAGAATCAATGGTGTAGCGATTAGCAAAGCTGTGTAAAAATCAGCATATATTGATATTACTTCCGTATACTTCTGGCGGCTTAGTCTATAATTGAACATTGCCTCTTTAGAGTTTTCTCTAAGGAATCTGTTAAGGTTTCCGCCTGTCTGTATTGTTGTCAGTATTCCTTCTAAGAACTCCTTGAATTCTTTAGACGGAGTGTTCTGTATGACTTCTTTTATTGAAGCTGTTTCATCTAATCCAAACAGATCAATATTCCTTACTATTCTGTCTGCTTCTTTTGAAAGCACTCCGTATTCTTTGAACTGCGACAAGACTTTGAACATTGCATATGGTGTAGCTCCTGACTCGGCAACTGCTGCCATATGATTTATAGCAAATGACAAGTTCGTGTCTATGCTGTCTCTTCTTTTGTTAGAGCGTATTGTCGGATACGAATAAGTATAAAGGAAAACCAATGACGTTGAAAGAGATGAAAATATCACTGCGCCAAGCAGAGAATATGCTAAAGTGAATTTCAAAAGTAAAAATAATGGTATAGTTATTATTAGTGTTAAACTGAAAGAGACTGTAGCAATCAAGAACATCATAGCTAAGTATGTTCTGAACATCATGTCTAATCCAGCTGAATCAAAGGGTGTTTTTAGATTCTTGAAATATTTCATTAATTTTTCATCAATTATGTTTCCGAATAATCTAGTTGATATTATCTTCAAGAAAGTAATGTCTTCTCTTTTAGCCTTCTTAACAATCTTCTTCTTTTTAGGCATACTAAAGAATTAGATTAGGTGGTATTAAAACTTTGCCAAAGATGTTTGGCTTGATTTGTGTTTCTTTTTAATATTAGACTCTATAAAGAAAGTTGATCCATAACTATTATATATATCATCGCTCAGATAGCAAACTGCGTGATCACATATAATGTCAGTGTAACCATCTGGGGCCATATTTAAACTAATACAAGCAATGTCGTTGTCGCATCTTCGATAGAATATTGCCTTTCCATTCTTATCAAAAATGGGTATTCCATTTTTATCTGTTATTGAAAAGCGTACTGATGTTTTCTTTATATCTTCAAAAAGAAGCCTTCTGTCGCTGACAATCTTAGCGCCTTTTCTAAGAACAAATGATAGCCCGCATTCAGACATATCGTCATTTTTGTTAAGTATATCGGTTAAACTTATCAGAGCCGGCGGTTCTGATCCTTTTGATTTTACTTCTTTATAGATTTCCTTAGCATTGTGGGAAAAGTTGGGTCTCTCATATATAACCATTGCAGTATATGTATACTTTCCTCCTGAGAATAGTTTGAAGTTTCTTTCACCATCAACTGGATATACATATTTCATTATATTTGCATGAGATGCAACTCGAATTCCCATCTCGCTACCAATCTCATTTGCAAGTGCGATAGCATGAGATCTGCATCCCTTCAGGATGCCATCTTCAATTCTAAAGGTATCAAGAACCTTATTTCCATGATATTTATCTCTAGAAACCTCTTTATACAAGCTCAGAAATTCTCTTGCTAAGCTACCTCTAAGAACTCCAAACATAAATTTACGTTATGAAGAAAAGGATTTAAATGTTCACATTTTCAAGAAAGCTTCTTCTTTTGGATAGACCACAATTCCGTGGCTTGTAATATCATACGGATGAAGCTTTTGAGAGTGTTTAGAACCACGCATCTTCCAGATTGTTAGCGAACGAGCGAACTGGCTCTCGGACCTCAGATAATATAGGACAATTATGCCATCAGATACGAACTCTTCTACTCCAAAACGAGACAATGAATTCTGCAATGGAAGTATTTCTGAAATAATAACAGTCGTGCATCCTAGCTTTCTAAGCAGCAAAGATATGTTGAATATTGTTCTTCTAATCTCAGACGAGTCTCTTACATACAAACCTAAAGCTGATATTGAATCTATAACTACCCGTTTGGCTCCTATCTTCTTTATGTTAGATTCAATCAGATCATAAATGTCTTCTGCGTGAAATGGATCATATCTTACAAAAATAACTTTTCCTTCTTTCTCAAATTTAGAAAAATCATAGCCTAATTTTAGCGCATTTTCCTTTATGTTCTCAACCGGTTCTTCAAAACTGACATAGACACCAGCTGCACCTTTCTTTGCTCCGTTGTATAAGTATTGTAAAGAAAATATTGTTTTACCTGTACCAGTTGTTCCTGTTAGAAGAGTCAATGCTCCTGGGTTTAAACCTCCTTCAATCAATTCATCTATGCCAGATATGCCTATTGGCACTCTTGATGTTCTTCCGGATCTGGTTTCTCTTACTTCTTTAGCTTCTTCAATATTTTCTGAAGGATTTGCAGAAATGATTTCTTCTGATTCTTTAAGCGGTTCTTCAGTTATGTCTTTAGATTCTTTGATTGCGTGTTTTTCAGGTTCCTTAGAAGCATGTTTCTTATCCTTTATCATAAATTAATTATTAGTCAACCGGTATAAATAGATTTATATAATTAGAATTGATTAGTAGTTCTATGTTAGATCAGCAACAGGAGCAAGCTGAAATCGCAAGAACACGAATGCCTCACGGAAACGAGCAGTTTGCATTAGTAAAAGGTTTGCTTGGCGCTGGAAAGATTTCTGTAGATTGTGAAGATGGAAAGCATAGAATAGGAAGAATCATAGGAAAAATCAAGAAACGGGTCTGGATACGTGACGGAGACTTGGTTCTTATTACGCCTTGGGAGATCCAATCTGACGAACGATGCGATGTAATCTGGAAATATACAAGAACTCAAGCTAATTATCTTAAACGAACAGGCAAGCTAAAAATAGAATTATAAATTTATTTTTTAACCGTTAAATATACAAGAACAGAACTTTCTCCAGTAGATGTAAATTTTCCATCTCCGTTCTTATCGGTGCACGCATAATACTTATAATTTGTCTTAACGACAGTAGGAGCTTTAAATGAACATGAGCCTTTTCCTTCACCATTTAATAAACCATTACAAACTTTTGTACCTGTGCAACTATCTTTCTTAATATAGAACATCGCCCCGTTACAAACAAAGCCACTTACTGTTGCGCTGACTGTTGCACCAGGTTGAACAACCGCTTCATTGAAAATATCATTAAGAAGTAATTTTATATTTCCTGTGCAATTCTGACATGCACCTTTTTTATTAAATTTGATTGGATTCCCTGGGCATTTATACTTTGCTATAAAATAATTATTGCCTGAACAATACATTTCAGAAAGTGTAGTAATTCCAGTTTTAGAATTATATTCGGCTAAATCATATGATCTAATGTATCCAAGAGTATTAGACAATATGCATGTAGGTTCACTACAAGCCTCTATCATACCTGGTGTATAATAAGCTTTTCCTCCGTCAGTATCATCACAACTATATACTATAAAATCCCCAGTAGATGAAGTATAAGGATAGATTACGATTAAAATAGCCGCAATAAGAATAAGCCCGATGTAGAATTTCGTTTTATCATCAAACTTGAATTTCATAATTATATAAGTAGATTTAGATATTTAAACTTTTCAGTAGCTTGTGAAAATATAAGAAAACGAAACTAAATTGATTTTTTTAAATTGTCCTTAAACTACATCTTAAAATTTCTTGTGTTTTTGGAAGCAATCTCGGCAAAAGACTGGTCTGTCTCCTGAAGGTTTGAAAGGAACTTCGCATTCCTGTTTACATTCAGAACAAACTGCCTTATGCATTTCTCTAGGACCTCTATTAAAGCCCCCACTTCTTCTTTCGAATGGCATTTATTCACCTTATTTTTTTACTTAGTTATACTCTAAGAACAAGTCTCTTCGTATACTAAAGATTAGTACGTTTTTAATGTATTTAAAGGCTATGGACGATAAGGTTTAAAAGAAACAGGTTCCAACTGATTAACATGATAGAAACTATTCTAGTGCCTTATGATAGAAGAGGAGTCATAAAACATAAGAAAACTAGGCAAGAAATCACGAAAAAACTTAGCATAAAAATCACATTTGAAGAGAATAATGTCATTTTAGAAGGTGAAGGGCTTGAGCTATACACTGCCAAAAACATAGTAAAGGCTATAGCTAGAGGATTTTCACCGCCAAAGGCATTCAGATTGTTCAATGAGAAAGAAAGTCTGGAAATAATTGACTTGATATTCAGCGATAAAAAGAATAGCAGGATAAAATCAAGAGTAATAGGATCAAATGGTAAAACCAGAAGAGAAATTGAATTCTACACTAAGGCATCGATATCTATTTATGGGAAAACAATATCAATAATAGGTACTTATGAGCAAATAGAAAATGCAAAGGAAGCAGTAAAAATGCTTATAAGTGGCGCAGGACATAAAACAGTGTATGATTTTTTAAGGAGATTGCAATGAATGCGGATATCAAAACAGCAGAACAGATGGCTAAAGAACAAAGAGAGATTTCAGTTGCTGAATTCTTTGAAAAGAACCGTCATTTGTTGGGTTTTGACAATCCGATGAAAGCTCTGATGATTGCTGTTAAAGAAATGGTCGATAATTCTCTTGATGCATGCCAGGAAGCTGGTATTCTTCCAGAGGTTACTATTAAAATCAGAGAACTTAGCGAAGATCGTGCGCGCGTGTCGGTTGAAGACAATGGACCTGGTATCGTAAAGGAGCAGATACCTAGAGTTTTCGGTAAATTATTATATGGTTCTAAATTTTACAAAATGAGACAAGGTCGTGGACAGCAAGGAATCGGTGTATCAGCTGCTTTATTGTATTCACAATTAACGACAGGCAAACCAGCTATAGTTATATCAAGAACATCAAAAAGCAAACCAGCTCATGAAATGCACATTAGGATTGATACCTCTAAAAACGAACCTGAAGTAATAAAATCTGAAAAATTTGAAGGGAACTTTAACGATCATGGAACTTATGTAGAGATGGAAATGGAAGGGAAATACAGAAAAGGAGAACGGTCAGTCGATGAGTTCATTAAACAAACGGCAATAGCTAATCCTTTTGCTAAATTCATATATCATGTTAACGGAGAAAAAATAACATATTCTAGATTGATTGAGCAGCTGCCTAAATCACCAAAACAAATAAAGCCGCATCCGCAGGGAGTCGAGATGGGCGTATTTGAAAAAATGATTAAGCTTACTAAAGGCAGGACAATCGCTGGATTTTTGTCAGGAGATTTCACAAGAGTCGGACCTGGCACTGCGAAAGAGATATTGAAGTTATCTAAAGTGAATCCAAATACAAAACCTGACAATATAACAAGAGAAGAAATGGAAAAAATATGGAGA
>JAQUSH010000032.1 GCA_028715225.1 Candidatus Aenigmatarchaeota archaeon
GCTATGCCAACAGGTTCTACAGGATCTGGAAAGACTTCAATGCTAAAATGGATAGAATTCAATCTAAGAGAGCATGTTTTATATGTAATCAAACCACCTGAAAAACCAGAAATCTTTACTGATATTATTATAGATCTATTTCCCTTAGGATTTTTCGAAAAAATAATGGGCAAAAGACCAAATCTATATAATTTGCCAGCATATGTAAACAAAAAATTAAAAGGCAATAGACTTGTATTTCTTTTAGATGAATCACATGAAACTAATAAAGATGTTTTGGAATGGTTAAGAGTTATAACAGATCAAATAGAAAATGTAAGTGTTATAATGGCCGGATTACCAAATTTGGAACAAAATGTGAGAGATAAGCTAGAAACATTGGACCAGAGAATAACGACTCGTATATCTCTAGTAGCTTTAGACAAGAAAGATATGAGAGATTTGGTCAAAAAACGAATAGAATCAGTAGGCGGCACAGATATAATTCCATTTACAGAAGATGCTATTGATAGAATTTACAATAAAACAGGCGGTTTTCCTAGAGAGGTTCTAAAAAGCTGCGATAAATTAGTAAGCTCAATAGACAAAGATGTGATAGATGGAAATGATGTCCAAGAATTAAGGGAAG
The DNA here is from genome assembly GCA_028715225.1 of Candidatus Aenigmatarchaeota archaeon. Classification (GTDB taxonomy): domain Archaea; phylum Aenigmatarchaeota; class Aenigmatarchaeia; order Aenigmatarchaeales; family Aenigmatarchaeaceae; genus JAHIDZ01. The sequence continues at coordinate 629 of JAQUSH010000032.1, forward strand.
TTCATATTCCAAATGTGAGAGTTGACGAGCCAGTTGTAACTTTTTCACCAAAACCACCATCAAAAGAACAACTTAATACTTTACCTTACAAACAAAGGAAAATAATTGAAGTTTTATCTAAATCAGATTGGCTAACACCAGGTTCAATTGTAGAACAATTAGAATTCAAATCTTACAAAACAGATAGCCATGCTGTTCGTTCGATAAATAATATTCTTCATAGATTGATGTTAGATGGATTCGTACAGAGAGAAGCTCGTGGAAAAGCATTCATGTACGCTTTAACACCTAAGATAAAAACACTTATGGTTGAGAATTAAATTTATATGTATTTAGAAATAAGAGTTATTATGTCAAATAATAAAAATAAATATAATGGTGCGCGATTAACAGTTTATTTGCTTGGCGTTGGGGCTATTGTTCAAGAAAAGAAAGCGGTAGATATAAGAAACTGGAGAGATATCGCGGAACAATAGTAGTTTTTAATATCATTTGTAGTAACGAATGTAAATCATTCCAGGATCATTGGTTGATTGTGCTGTGAAAGCAGTAGCATCTTTTGGGGCATACTTTTTAGGTGGTTCATCAAAAAGTATGGATGTATCAGAAATACAATTTGCGTCTTTTGGTAACCTTTTTTCATACCACTGTTTCAATATAGTATAATGTTTTCTAGAATGTTGCATTGGGATCCTTACTTCTTTCATAATCAAACTAATAAACATAAGAATAAATGTTTATCTATAACATCTTCCATCTTCTATTATGCCAAAAGTCATTTTAATAGTTGGAATGCCAGGATCAGGCAAAACAACAGTAGCAAATATAATTGAAAAAAACTTTGATGCAAAAGTAATTCATTCTGGAGATATTATCAGAAAGGAAATTGAACGAGAGGGTTTGAAATATTCACCTTCTGCTGATGCAGCAGTAGCTCATTATTTTCATTCATACGGTAGAGAAACGATAATAGTTCAGCAAGTTTATGAACAGATTGTAAGAAGCAAGAAAGAGCTTATAATAGTCGAAGGTTTTAGGAATGTTAATGAAGTAGAGATCCTAGAGGACCTGTTAAATCATAAAGTTTCTATTATTGCAGTAAAGACAGACTTCAAGAAAAGATATGTACGTGAACTGCGCAGGAAGCGTTTTGCTAAAGGCGAAACTAAAGAATACATAAAGAATAGGGATATTTCAGAGAAGTTTCACGGTATAGCAAGAATAATTTCCAAAGCAAAGCACAAAATAAAGAACGACGGAACAGAAAAACAGCTAGAAAAGAGCACTATTAAATTAATTAAAAGATTATTGGAGCGCTAGATAAGTTTAAATATGATTATATGATAAATTATTATTAGTAATATCACATATGAGGTGCAAGTTATGGCAGAAACAAAAGTCAGAATGAAAGATTTGATTGGTAAACTTATCGTATCTGAAGAAGGTAGAAAGTTTGGTCTAGTTGGAGATGTAATCTTTATCACAGAATCTGGAGAATTAATGAATATAGTTCTTTCAGAGCCAACAAAACAAGCTTTAGATCTGCAGCTTTCAGAAGACGATAGAGGAAGGCTATTAGTTCCTTTCTCAGCAGTTAGATCAGTCAGAGACTTTGTCATAATTTCTGAAAAGGACATTGTTTAAGACTTCTCTTGTTTGATTGAATAGCGTTAGCTATGGTTTTAAATACTTTTACTATGCTAATCTCTTCCTATGCCATTTTTCAATTCAGATAAAAAGAAAGAACCAAAAGAAAAATATAGTTTAGACCTTACTGGTCCATGTGGAATGAGACAGGATAAATGTCACAAATACATGGAGTATTTTAGAAAACCCGATGCTAGATATAAATCTGCATGTGAAACCTGCCAAGAAAATCCACAGCTAGAATAATAGCTAAAGCTAATCAAATTAAAGATAAAGAATAAAAAATTATTCTTCAGGATCCTTAAGTCCAGTTGGTGTTACTAGGAAAACAGCTTCTCCTTCAGGAAGACTTGGTGAATCCTTTACTTTAGCAATCCTTGTCTCACCTTTAGATTTTCTAAGATACAATCTAGTGTCTGCAAAGTGTCCTATTATATGACCGCCTATTGGTCTTGTAGGATCACCATACATCACATCTGGCTTTGACATAACCTGATTTGTATAGTAGATTGCTATCTTGTACACATCAGCTAATCTTTTTAGCGTATGCAGATGTCTGTTTAATCTTTGCTGTCTTTCTGCCAAAGTTCCACGTCCTGTAAAGTCACCTCTGAATGCAGAAGTGATCGAATCAACTATAAGCAGTTTTATGTTTTCTTTTTGTATAATTTCTCCTGCTTTCTCTGCCAATATCACTTGATGATCTGAATTGTAAGCTCTAGCAACAATTATGTTTCTTAGAACTTCCATAGGGTCTAATCCTAATCCTTCGGCAATCTGCTTTATTCTTTCTGGTCTGAATGTTCCTTCTGTGTCTATGAACATGCATTTTCCTTCTAATCCACCTCTTTCTTTAGGCAATTGCACATTTACTGCTAACTGAAATGCCAGCTGAGATTTACCAGAAGCAAATTCTCCGAAAGCTTCAGTCACTCCCAATGTTTCTATTCCACCGCCTAATAATGTATCAAAGTTCTTAGAACCAGTTGTTATTTTTTCCATTATTTCTCTTCTTTCCATAACTTTGTCAGCTGTTTCATATCCTATGTCTAATGCATCTCTTGCAGCTGCTATTATTTTTACTGCTGTTGCCTCTCCGATTGAAGCTGTTTCAGCTATCTCTTTAGATGAAGCTGCAGCCAATGACATCAGATCGATGTATCCAGCCTCTTTTATTTTTTCTGCTATCTTTTCTCCCACTCCAGGGACTTCACTTACGTCTTTTATTTTCTTTGCCACTTTTTTCACCTCAATTTTATGTGATTTTAACTTTTGTTTTTGCTTTTAACGTTAATTTACATTAACAATCAATTGTTGCGTCCTAATTTATTCAATATTTTATTTGCTTCCTCTTTCGCATCTACGTTTTTTACTTCTGAAACAACAAATTCATACTTGTTGAATAATTTGTTTTTCTTAATTGCCCCTTTCAATATGAACTCTTTTCCCAATGCATTAATTTTCTGCAATATGTCTGATTTGTATATCAGAGCTTGATCTAAACTCATTCCAATTATCTTCAAAGCATTATCTCTGAAAAACACAGCACGTATATTTCCAGTGCCGTCGTCAATTACAGCATTCAATATAGTCAAATAATCAGGATCAACATTCCCATGTTTAGTACAAACAAAACTATCATTTTCTCTCTTTAATCTTACTTTACATTCAGGACACATCTCATAGAATATTCCAGTTTCAAATATCTGAACGATTGCAGCTCTAACTTCATATATTTCCCCTTCTTTCATGTCAGAAATATGAATTCTTTTTCCTTGTGGTGCAGCTATCTCAACTTTAATATCACTATTCTCTAATATTCTTATTCCACCATTTCTACTTAGTCTGATTTCAGGAATGCCATTGTTATCTCTTGTATAAGCACCATATATTTCAATAACTTGTCCTTCCTTAAGATTCAGATCTTCTAGAAGTTTTAATTGTGTATCCCACAGAGACATTCTGATTTTTCCAGTTTGATCAATAAGTATAAGATTTGCAACTTGTGATTTTCTTCCCTTATGTTCAAATTCTCGTTTAGGTATTATTCTAAAAATCTTAGCATTCAGATTAAGATTCTTTATGCCAGATATGACATTCTTGATTTCTAATCTTCGTTTAGTATCTTCAAATAAATCTACTCCAAGTTCTTTTGCGATAATGTAAGTAGCACCGTCTTTAGAAACTAAATTAGAAAGTTCTTGTTGCTTATTCAGAATAGTTCTTTGAATGTCATCATAAGTTCGTCCTGTTTTCTCAATAATCTTCTGTACAATTATATCTGAATCCATGTAATCCACCCGTGCACGTCGCAACTGTGCACTACATAATTGACATTGCATCTTTATATATATTATTTCTTTACCCACGAGGGTAGTAGATTACAGTATTTTTCTTTTTGCAGCCATTATGTCAGAATAAGTCACGGTTCTTCTCTGATTTCGTTTTGCATTAGCTACAGCTTCAGCAGAAATATCAGCTATTATCTGTTCTAAAAGAAGAGTAAACTCTTTTACAGCATCATTGGTAACCCTCATATTTGTCTTCTTTAGTATTCTCTCAACTGGTGCTAGTGGTAAATCCATAATAATAATTACATTATTCAATTAAAAAGATTTTCTCTACGCTAAAAAAGCCAGCAAATAGCCTACGTAGTAAGCTGAAGCAGCAGCAGCGCCACCAACAAAAAGCATTTCTAAACCAGATTTCAACCAGTTTCTGCCAGTTAAGAAGACTTTAGCTGCGCCTAGAGCAAAAATACTTGAAAATGTAAGACCTGCTGCAACACCAAATGCATCTATTTGAGCTATTTTTAAAACATCAGCAAAAACATATGATATTAAAGGAATTGAACCGAAACCAACAAATGAAATAAATGTAACTGCAGCATTTTTAATAGGTTCGTTGTGTTCTCGTTCAGTTATGCCAAATTCTTCTTTCATCATCTCAGACATCCAAACATTTTTGTTTCTGAATAAAATATTTACAACTTTTATAGCATCTGTTTTTTTCATTCCTCTTTTAATGTAAAAATGTATCATTTCCTTTTTTTCCTTTTTAGGATACATCACATTTTCCTCTTCCTCTCTCTTTTTTTCAGACATATTGTATTCTATTTCAGATTTTGTTGCCAGATAATTGCCAACAGACATTGATATTCCATCTGCAAGTAGGTTCGCAACACCAAGAATTATTATAATTGCCCAAGAAAGTGAGGCACCAGCAACTCCAGTCACTACAGCAAATGTAGTAATTAATCCATCTAAACCGCCAAGAACGATACTTCTTAGATATTTGCCAGCTTCTCCTTTATGTATAAGATGTTCTTTATGACCTCTTAGCTTATCATATGCTCTTACAATCATATTAAGAATTAAGATGTATTAATTAATAAACAAAATTCATTCGTGAAGTTATAAAATTATTTATAGAAGCATGCACATATATGAAATTGCTATACATTCAATCAAAATGTGAGACTTGAAATATAGTTAAAAACAGAAATGATAAAAACTATATTTTATATAGTATATAAAATCAAATATATATCATAAGATATATGCTATACTTAATATGATAAGATGTATAGTTTACGTAATATATAATAAAACATATATAACATATAACATACATCAGGCTTAAATAACAAAAATCCCAATTATTTTTAGAAAGAATGTGAGAGTTATGATAAAAGAAGACAAAGAAAATGCATTTGAAATGTTATTTCTGCACTCAAAGCCAGTCAAAATGCTAGTTGCTCTAAAGCAAGATGATATTATCAATGCAACTCATGTTTCTAAATCAGTTAACTGTACATATTCTCATACTGTTAAGGTATTAGAGATGTTCAAGGACTATGGACTGGTTAAATTTGATAAAAAAGGTAGGATAAAAGTAGTAAAACTTACTGACATTGGTACAGACATAGCGCATGACTTTGAAGGAATAAGAAGAAAGTTTGTTAAGATCAAAGTTCCTGAGAAAGAAGCTTCAGAAAAATCAAAAAAATAAATAATATAAAATAATTGAATTTCTGTAAAATTATATTAAAGACAGTTAACACTTATCTATGATATCTAAAAACCTGCTTAGCACGTTATCAGGATCAAACGCACAGATATGTCTCTGGTATACATATCTATAAATAACAGTTTTGCATAATTTTATGTATTGGACACTTGACGTTAATCTAGTAATTTGGTGATAAAATGCAAGAATTGATGATATGGCTGTATGGCAAGTCTGATCGAAACAAACACATAAGAGAAATGGCCCTAAAGGCAGTAGAATTGTTGAAAAAGAACCCATCTATGGACTATCAGGAGCTATGCAAAGCGCTGAATATAGGCTTTACTGAGTATCAGAAGCCTAAAAGAACATTCTATTTTGTAGTTAATCCATTGAAGAATGTGCAGCTTATACAGGAGAAGAGAATGTATGAAGGTGGAAAGAAAAACAAGTACAAGACACATTACTTCCTTACACCAGATCGCTTCCTGGGCTATATGACTAAGATAGTAGAAGATTTTCATGGCAACGTTAAGGAAAATTAGATTAGTAATGCCTGAAAAATAGTAAAAATCAATATGGTATAAAGGTAGTGTTAGCGTATATATTTTACGTCACTACTATTATGAAGTATATAACGTAATAGTTATAACCTAATAGATATGATAGATTAGATATTTTACTACATATATTTAATAAAATATATTCTATAGAATATAAGATTTTCAGGGTTCAGGCCCGGAAGGCCCACGCCAAATGTGAGAGTTCGTGAGTAAAATTCGAGAACGTGAACGAAAAGTAGATAATAAAGAAAATATCACAAACCAAGCTCGTTTATTAGTGAGTTTGTTTCTTCGGCTAATTGTTTTTTATCGTATAAATATATAACATTGATTTCATTGAGAATTATATCATGATCAGCACCGATAAACAATATGCCATTCTCATTTTCTTTCAAAGTATTTTCTATGTTTTTCTTGATATGTATATCTCTCTGTTTATTCATTTTTTTAAATTTCATATCTAATTCTTCAAATTCTTTATCACAGTCAGCACATAATATTTCCATAACTATTTTTTCGCATTCATTTAACGTGTATCTATCTTCGGTTTTTATTAGTTCGGCCCCGCCACATCTAACCAGCGCATCTGCAATTATGGCGCAATCCATTCCTATCTCAATAGGTTCTTTAATCAATTCCATTCCATAATGACCTCCAACATATACAGCTTCAAGATAAACTTTATGTATATTTTTATCTTTTTAATAATCATTTATTTTTTTAATAATCCCGTCCCAGTATCCGGATAGGAATTCTTCATATTTTTTTAATTTAATGATATTGTTTTTAATTTCATTTTCATCCTTTCCAGATATAGCTGACATTAATCC
>JAQUSH010000033.1 GCA_028715225.1 Candidatus Aenigmatarchaeota archaeon
GCGCAGCAAATATTCTGGACATCAACAATTCGTGGATTAAGACTGCCGTTAATATCAATAATAAGCCCAGTAGACATGCTATACGAAGCAGCATTATACTCAATGCTTGCAAACATGTTTGGATACGAAATAGTCTACATAGACGTACTGCCAGTATTCAACTTAGCAGACCCAACAGATATAACGTTTGATTATTTCACACCAATAATCGGAAATGTTTCATCTGACAGCGAGCACATAGGTGACTTTCATATTGATTTGATTTCTATACTTGATTCAAATAGTTTGTTAAGCGTTGTTGAGGAAATAGAACTAGCTTATGAATCGATAATAAATCCAATTGACCCTAACGCCATGGAAAAAATAGATGTTGATAATGTAATGGAACCGATTGAAGTTGATCGTGTCAAAGGAACAGATGGTGTTCAATAACAAATTCTAATTTAAAATAAAACAAATTCACAGTGTTTATCGCCGTTAGCAATGCATTTTGTTTCTATTACGTTGCATCTTTTGTCAGAAGTCATGAATCCAGATATCAGGCCAGCATAATAAGAGCATACCATTCTTCCGCTCGGCTGAACATCTTTGGCAAAAGAAGAATTTCTAAGTATTATTTTGCTACCACTTATTTCTACGTCGCCGATATTGAATTTATTTGAAAGAGATTTAATCTCATTTAAATTATGTTCGCATTTATTTCCGATCTTAAGTCCTGTCTCTCTTCCTATCCAGTAAAGAAGCGTATGAGAACCAGGAGACAAGAGTATGTTAGGATAAGCCACTTTCAAAAGCTCACCGTCGCATAGGTCCTTTAAGTTCTTTTCTCTAAGTTCTTTGTAATGAGTCTGGTTGTATTTTATCTTGTCCATGATTATTTTTTCAGACACCATCTTATCTAATGTGCCAGCAACTATTCCCATTTCGAAAAGATTCTTGGATTTCAATGCTGGCTGGACATTTAGCTCAAGCTTCTCTTTTATTAGTTCATAACCAGTTCTCTTTCCCCATGCAAAAACATAAGGCTCATAATTCTTAGAGTAAGACAACATTGAAAGCGCAATATCATTTATTATGCTCATAATTTAACACCTTTATCAGTTATGTCAAATTCTATCCAGTCCATTTCATGCTTTGTATTTTTCATCCTGGCTATTCTCATAAGTCTTTTGTCTTCCTGCATCTTGAACTCTATCAGACCATCGCAAAGATAATTCATCGTAGCAACAGTCTTAGGATCATGAACTCCTTCTTCCATGATTATGATCTGCGTAAAGTTAGCTTTGTTAAGTTTGGCTATTATTACTGGCATCATCTTAACAACTAAATTAGGATCAGCATAAAGCAACAGTGTAGATACAGAGTCAAAAACGCTTCTTTTTGCGTGTGAAGATCCCATGTTTTCAATCACTCTTGTCATCATTATATTCAGTTCATTTATGTTTGCTAAATTTGAGACGCTGTATTTTCCGTGCGGATTTCCTAATCTCCAAGAATAAGCATCGATAAAATTAAGAGTTTTTTCATTTACCTTTCCTAATCTTTTCATCGATTCCAAAACTTCTTCCGGACTTATATCTAAAGTAGTTATCAGACCAGACTGATTGTCTTTCTGGCCTTCAAATATAAACTGCTGAGCGAGTGTTGATTTTCCGCATCCAGGTGGACCTATCAATATTATAGATGAACCTAAAGGAAATCCTCCTTGCAGTTTTTTATCCAAACCTGGAACTCCGGTTTTTATTCTATCCATTGAATCACACTTTTACTAAAAATTCATCTTCGCTGCTTCCTAATCCGCCGCATCTTGTTTCAGTAACAGTTACGTTCTTGTTAAGTCTTCCCTCTAAGATACCTGCGATTAATCCTGATTCGAAAAAGCAAACAGGTTTTCCGACAGAAGACATTCCTGAAGAAGTTACTCCGTCTTTCAATGATAAGGTGGCCTTTCTATCATCGAAATCTTTAACAGTTAATTTTCCTATGCCGAAGCTCTTGAAAAAATCAGTGACCTCTTTCAGAGCGCTCTTCATGTCTTTTCCTTTTAGCTCTTTGGCAACAATTTCTTTACCGAACTTCTTTCCTGCAAAGTACAATGCAGAAGAATAACCTACAGATACCCACTCAAGCCCTAAAATCAAAGCTCTTGGAAAATTAGCGTTTACATTTCGTCCTTTCTTTTTCATCAGATTCTTCAATTCTTGATCAAAACTCATCTTATATCGCCACCTCTTTTTTCAACAAATAAAGACCATAAACTAACACTCCTACAGCAAACATCTGGAATATTAAGAATAGAAGTATGAAGAAATCTCCATATATCCAGTTATAGGTAAATGGTATTTTCATTAGCTGGTACAATGCGCTAAGCATCAAGCCTATGAAAAAGAACTTCCATCCTCTTGGTATCTCTCCAACTGAATAGAATTTCTTGTAATACAGATAGATAAAAGCTCCTGCTGCAAAGAAACATAATATTGCGATTATGCTGCTCTCTAAAACAACACCGCTTAAGTCACCAAAAGCAGTAATCGGGTTTGTCCACTGCACGCCGCCGAATAATTCTAAAAAACCACTAGTGATGCCCATTACATTACCTCCTTGTATAGCAAGAAGCATCCGACTGCTATTGCTATTACTCCAAAGTTTTGAGCAATAAGAATGATAATTGATTCAAGCACGCTAAGATTCAGACGATAAGGCATCAAAAACTGTCCAAATTCAGAAACACAGAACGATGCCAAACCAGATACTATAAGAATCCAGCTTAAAGGTCGCTGACGACCCTCATAAAACTTATTTGTATAAGTTATTGAATAATAAGTAGCCATCAAAAAACCGACAAAAGTTGCTAAATTGCTTATTAGAAATGGTATACTCAGCATGCCTAAAACAGATAGAGGATTTATCCACATTTTAATCTATATAATATTGAAATTAGCTTTATTATAAAGATTATTCAAAGAAGTACTTCATGGCATCTTGAATAGTTTCAGCTTCTATGACAGCAATTCCTGATGTCTGGCTGACATCTATGTCTTCTTTTTCATAAATTATTTGGCAATACATGAAACCAAGTATCTCATCGCAGTTTTCTTTAGGCGTTATTTTTTCTTCAGTTCCTTGCCCTTTAGGAACGATGAATATTTTAGCGCCTATTTCTTTAGCAGCTTTGGCTTTTTCAAGAACACCTCCTATCGGACCTATTGTTCCGTCTTCATTTATGGTACCGGTCATCATAACATCTGTTTTTATTGTTTTGTTCGACAATGCTGCGATAGTTGCTATTGTTAATGATGCGCCAGCAGATGGCCCGCCAACTATGCCAGTTTCATTAGAATCAATTGAATAGATTATGTCATATTTGGAAGTGTCAATTCCTGTTATGTTTTCAGCAACATCTCTGGCTGTCTGTATGGAATACTGCGTGTCTACCCAAAATAGTAATTTGTCAATGTCAGTCAGAACCTTGCCGTCTCCGTATTTTATTTCAACCTTAAGCGGAACAGCAACACCGTTTCCGTTCATGTCAACGGCAGCCAGATTTATTTTTCTTTCTGAAAAAAAGTTAGTAGGATAATAAGTATTGTTTATTTGTGAGCCTATCAATACGCCTATTACAAATGTCAGAAGCAAAATAAAAAATAATCTCCTTTCTTTATTTTTCATATCTAAATCTTATTTTTTATTATTTAAAAACAAATATGAATCAGAAATCCAGGAGAGCGTCAGTGATAGATATTAAAAAACTGAAAAGTTGACCTGGAGTTTCTTCTCCACTTCGCAACCCTGCAAACGCTAACCATATAGATTAACGCTGCTTCCTTCCGGACCTCGCGTGGTTCACTATAAAATCAGCTCTGAAGGACGAAGCTTCTCAGTCGAAATACCAGACTTTCCAGCTCCTTAACACCGTTCAGAGACTTTTACTGCACCTTACGTCCGTTTGTGCTTACAGGTAAGGACGAGCTACCCAGCCATCTCCTGGATTTAGTAATTAGTTTCTAAGGTTTTTAAGTGTTTTTATCTGATTTCTGCAATTTATTCAAAGAAAGGATTAGGTTTATAAATAACCCATATACTAAATTAATTTAGCTGAAGGGGTCTCTTTTAATGAATAAAAAGGGTTTAATAGGAGCAATTAAATATGGATTTCTACTAGGAGCAATCGTATCAGTTATATTTCTATTCGCTATGCCAGCTTTTGCCGTAGTACATCAAAGTGAGGGTGGAGTTATATTTTCTACAGCACCAGGTGGAAATGAATCTATCGGAAGCACAAGCCAGTTTTTCCCAACAACAGCAGATAAAAATTATGGGTTTGCGATAACTGTTTCAAATGCATCAACAACTTCCAATGTTCTTGGATGTACATTTATAACAAACTTGACAGGAACTTTCACAAACTATACAAACTTTTTAAACACGTCTCTTGGGGCAAACATATCATCACTTTCTATTAATTTCACAAAAGCAAATGTTTCTGGTGCAGGGGTTTACTATTACGAATGGATATGTAATAACACAGGATCAACAGAATGGAATCAGACAGCAAACGTAACATACGTGATTGCTCAAAACGCTACAACCGCGTCAACATATTCAAATATGTCGCTTCAGTGGAATGGAACAGTTACGGGATTGAATAGAAATCTTACTAGTGCAATGTTCATAGGAGATTCTCTTTACAATCTTACAAACGTAACCGGAAACTATTCATCAACAGTGTTTTCAGATCAGTCGATGTACGCAACATTAACAAGAAATAGCACAGTTATTTCAACAGGTTCTGCAAGCAATTATTCTGATGTTATAAGATTAGGTGCAGGCTATTGGAATTATACATATTTCATAGGTAACACTAACTATTCAAATGCTACAATTCATTATAACGTAACAATATCTCAGAACACAACCACGTGGAACATTACAATATCAAATGCATCTATCGTAAATAAAACACATACTGTAACATGGTTCTTGGCAAAAGCAATAACAGATAAAGAAGGATCTGGCGGACCTGCAACATCCTGGTGCGGATATTCAATGAATAATACTGCTAACGTGAGCATGACAAACGCATCTGGCGAGTGGTATGTAAATATAACCGTATTGCCAGATGGCTATCACAACATAACTTATTGGTGCAATACAACAGGAACAAATTATACTGTAACGATGAATCAATCAGAAGTTTACAATATGTCAGTAGCTGCAACTCCAACCGTATTGTCAAGTGGATCAGCAAGCGGATATACAATGGGTACCATAGCAACAATGTCTTTGACTACAGATACGTCAGCAAGATGCAGGTACTCACAGACAGCAGGAACATCATACGATTCAATGGAGTCGTCAACTACAACAGAGCTTGGAACATCACACAGCTGGTCGGTAGTAGCTTCAGCATACACAACATATAACTATTATTTCAGATGCAATGATTCATACGGAACACTTAATACAAATGATTATCCAATTAATTTCACAAAATCATCTTCAGGCAGTGGCAGTGTCGGTACAGGAGGATCAACTATAGAGCAGACATCAGGAATATTTAGTATCCCTGCAGGAGAGACAAAGATGATGTCATTTTCAGAAGAAGGAATTGGAGTAACGAGCGTATATGTTACTGCGGCTAATGCATTAAATGATATTAAATTAAAGATAACATCGTTGACATCTTTGCCATCAACAATTACAGAAGCATCTAATGAGGTTTACAAATATTTGCAGTTTACCCCAACAGGAATACCTGAAGAAGATTTAGAATCAGCGAAGATTAGGTTCAAAGTAGAAAAGAGCTGGCTAACTGAAAATAACATTGATTCAGAGACAGTTGTTTTGAGCAAATGGACAACACAATGGGAAAAGCTTCCAACTACCAAGGCAGATGAAGATTCAACATACATTTATTACGATGCAACTACAGGTGGATTCTCATACTTTACAATAACTGCAGAAAAAATTGTAACAGCAGCAGAAACAGAAGCAGCAGTTGAGAAAGAAACAGTGCAGCCAATATCGTCATCAGCGATCTATTGGATAATTGCAATATTCATAGTCGTGCTTATGGGCGCTTGGATGATGTACAGGAAAAGGGAGTTTAAGTATTCCTATAAGCATAGACAATAAAACAGCAACTTTTAAATATACAGAAAGGAAATTCTAGTTATGACAAACAACAGAGCATTGATATTCTGGTTCGTAGGGTCATTATGCATATTCTTCGGAACTCTTATAGCCGGAAATATTGATCCTGAGATAATAGGAGCTACAACCATATCAGTCGTATTGTCTTACGTAATATCTTTCGTTCTAATCATGATAGGCGGAATGTTCTGGATAACTACAGCAGTTGCGCACGTTGAAGAATATTAGTGTTAATGCTAATTCAATATCAGTTATAATCCATTCTAGAGCATTACTGTTTTAAATAATATCTCTGTTCAGCGCCTTTACCTTCAGTTCTTACAGAATTCTTTACTGCTCGATTATTTATTTTTGCAAAATCGTCCATTGAAGTTTTTGCTTCTTTGTACGATACGCCTATTTTTTTTCTAAATTCGTCAACTGACATTCCTTTTTCGCCAGCTTCTTTAAGCAAGGCATGAACATAGTCAAGCTCTGTTATTTCCATTTTCATAGAAATAATATGTACCGAAAAGCATTTAAACCCTACAGAACTTTAGAATTTCTGAATTCAAATTGTCTAAGCGGATATATCTTGCTTACAATCTTTCTTATTTTTTTCTGAGATGAGCCTGTTATCATTCCTCTGATAAATTCTTCTAATGTCGAGTTTTCTAATTCTTTCTTTATGGCCTCAGAGATAGCTTTTCTTAGGTCTTTTTCTGTTCCCTTTCTTACGCATCGATTTGTTATTGCTAATGTCTTTAATCTTATTTTAGCGTCTTTTAGTTCAATTATGTTGTTTGTATCTATTCTGTCTGTTCTAAGTTGCACAACTCTTGCTATAAAATCTCTTGTGCAATCATGCCCAAAGTATGATGTCAATATCTTTGTGCCTTCTACTCTGTTAGCTTTAAGGAATATTTTAACATAATATCTTGATGCCTCTCCAGTCAGTTCGCTTAAGCTCATTTCAACGACTCTGCCAACCAGCTTTTCTGGCTCGTTTGCAGTAGTCTGGCCCATTATCTTTCCTCCAAAATACTCTGGAGTAAGTATGTCATACCACTGTGCTGCTACTTGTTTTGCCATAAGTATCACTCTTTATTATTTAATGTAACTTTATAAAGGTTTCTTAGTCAAATTGAACAGAAGTCTTGATTAACTCGTCGCATTTCTGAATAAATTTATCTGTTGATCCAAAAGGTATTGTAGCACCTGCTGCTTGCATGTGCCCTCCAGAATTTCCTCCAACGTATTCAGCTGCCTGGCTTATCACGCTGTTTATGTCTATGCCTTCTGCACGCACAGAAACCTTGATTTCGCCGTCCGCATTAGCTAATCCGAATATAGGTTTTGAGTTCTTGTCATTAAAGCA
>JAQUSH010000034.1 GCA_028715225.1 Candidatus Aenigmatarchaeota archaeon
CTTCATACCTACGAAACTATCTTCACAGCGAAGGAATTAGATGTAAAGATTGTAGTAAATATTCTGGACGTATATCGGAACATGAAATATGCAATGCATTTGAACCATCAAATGCCGCAAAAGAAAAGGTATCAAAATTAAAGGAAAAACATGAAATTGATAATACAATGTGGAATAACGGAAATGATGTTTTATAGTTAATTTTATATTCTTTTCTTTCTATTATTTATGACAGAGACCGTAACGCTTAGAGAAGTTATCGATTACTTTAAAGAATTTCCAAATAAAAAAGATGATGTCTGGTGGGACGTAAGACACCTTCAGGATTATCCAGAAGGTGTTAGAGAAATGTATTCACCAAGAGATAAGGCATATTCGAGAAAACTTGAAGCGTTAGAATCTGAAAAGCAAGAAGTAGCGTTCAAATATCTTAATACTATTATAAAAGATGATTTTTCAAAAAGTAGATTTGAAACTGAAATCGATCCGTATTTTTGGCAGGAACCAAGACCATCTGGAAATGAAATTTATACCGAAACCTTTGATATTTTAGTAAAGATTGCTAAAAAGGGCGGAGAATCCAGAGAAGAAGCAATTCATAAACTTGCAGAACTTGTCACGTCAAGAATTGATGAGTGCATTGCGGCTGACGATGTCAGAATGGATATGAGAGTCTTAGAATATGAATACTATCCGTTTCATACACTAAAGTTCGCAAATGATAAAGAAAGGGAAGAATATGAAAAGCGGAGAGACGAAGCTGTAAAGGCTATGAATGATAATATTTTACGAGCGATAAAAAACTATCCCAAGAGTTCTTATGGAAAGAAAAGATATGATGAACCTTCTGATGATTTACCAAAAGATTGGAGATAAATTTATTAAATACTTAACATATCAGATTTAAATCTTTAAAAATATCAATAACAAATGATATTCTATGATTAATGAGAAACTCAAACTCCTTCTCTTTGGAAGCGCTGTATGGTATTTGGGAGAGGGTATGTTTGGACCGCTATTTGCGATTTTCTCAGAGAGCATAGGAGGAAATATACTTGATATTACATCTGCTTGGGCGGTGTATCTTTTTGCTACAGGCATACTGATTATCGTCATAGGACACATATCTGATACGACTGTAAAGAAAGAGAAACTAATGATATTCGGATATGCTTTAAATGCACTTTTTACATTTGGCTGGCTTTTCGTGACAAGACCTGAACAGCTGTTTATTGTTCAAATAGGTCTAGGAATCGCAGCAGCATTAGCAACCCCAACATGGGAAGCACTCTATTCAAATCACAGTAATAAGAAAAAGATGGGTTTCATGTGGGGGTTTTTCGAAGGGACGACGAACATGATTACAGCTTTTGCTATAGTTATCGGAGGCCTAATAGTCAATTTCTATTCCTTTAAAATATTATTCATTATAATGGGAACGATCCAAGTAATAGCGACAATAGCCCAAGCGCTTATACTGAGAGATAAATAATAAGATTTATATTTGTATTAAAACAATTAATTATTATGAGTTCTGATAAAAATGATGCTATCAATAGTGGTCAGACAAAGTATTTTTTCGAAGCTCTCGGGGATGGATTAACTTTAGAACAGGCATATTGGAACAGAAAGTTCGATGAGATATCGAAAAAGATAGACGATGCTATACTGCGCAATGTACAACAATTTCCAAGAACTCCAGATAATAATATAATTGCACATCGCCAAATTTACATCCCTGGTGATTATGATGTTAGACCACTCCATCAACCTGAAGATGAAAATAGACGGAAAAGAACAGAAAAAAGATGGAAGAAAACGGAAATGAAAGATATTTTGAAGAATCTATAAGAAATAGATTGATATCAT
This sequence comes from Candidatus Aenigmatarchaeota archaeon, assembly GCA_028715225.1. GTDB lineage: Archaea > Aenigmatarchaeota > Aenigmatarchaeia > Aenigmatarchaeales > Aenigmatarchaeaceae > JAHIDZ01. The sequence goes on from JAQUSH010000034.1 coordinate 1,870, forward strand.
AAGACAACTGGTATGAGGAATGAATCATGAGCGACCTGAAGTTAAAAACTATACAGAAGAATATAGAACACCTTAAGAAGGAAGGTCAAGAAGAATATGGCAGAGGTCAATGGGATGCTGCAATAACGTCCTTTAAAGCAATGCGAGAGCTTGGTCGCCAGACAAATGATGACGATGCTCAAGGATTTGCCTACTATTGCATTGCCATGTGTTATAGAGAGAAGGCTGAGAAGGGCGAGCCACGGTTTTGGAACGAAAGCGCCTTGACATTCGAGACTTCACTGACATTTTATACTTTAGATTCTCCATTGGCTAAAAAGGAAAAGGCTAAGATTCTCGGGAAACTGGCATACGTCCATAAGACTCTCGGATTCTATAATCGCGCATTGCGAAATCTAGGTGAAGCAATAGAGATAAGCAGGGGATTAGAGGATCATATGCGACTTGCCGAATTATTAAATGATAAAGCTACGATGTTAATGGAGTCTGGCGCCTATGAAGACGCGCACGATATATTCGACGAGAATTTGGAAGTACTAGCGAAGCTGAAAGAGAAGTATGACCGTCTTACGGGCACTGAAAAAACCGAGTTGAATAGTATATCACAGGAGCTGGCTCGAGGATACAACAACATTGGAGAATGCGCCAGAGTGGAAAGGGACTTCCAGAAAGCCTATGAATATTTCCAAAAATGCCTAGAAGCCACCGACCAGATTATACCTGAGAATCCGAAGGCGCAGGCGAAAATGCATGCGTATCTTGGTCTCGGAAAGTGCTACGCGCAGACGAACACGTCCCCGGACGAGGCGCTTGAAAACAGCCGCAAGGCCAGGGTCATCGCAGAGAGGATTGGACACTTGAAAGAAGTTGCGAGTTCCTACAAGATTGATGCGCTAGTGAGGGAGAACGCTGGTGACTTCGACGAAGCGATATCCACGTACAAAAAAGTTCTAATGATTTATGAAGAGCAGATTGGAATGGTACGGGACAGAGCACTGGTTCTTGCTGAGATGGGCGATACCTATATCAAAGCTGAGAGATACGATGAAGCGAGGGAGAGTCTTTCGAAATCTCGTAATGCTTTCGAACAGATGGGCATGGCCACACATGTGGCGTTTGTAGATAAACTGAAATCTAAAGTAAATCAATAGAAAATCGTGAATTGATGGATCCACTTGAGTTTACTTAATATTCGTTTACTTCTACAAGACGAGCAGAAAGATTGTTAACATTACAAGAGGCAACGAGATTATTTATAACAGGACAATTCACGTCAGCACCAAACCAGCCACGATAGATAGGATTATTACTCTTATCAGGATTATGTCTTAAATATACTGTTTTATCTTTAGATTTTTTATCTGTCACAGATTCTGGGTATCCAAACTTGTTCTGTTTTTTGGAAAAGCCATCTTTGTTAGCAATTTTCATCTTTTGCTTTATTCCATCATAATTAAATTCAGATCCCACGAATCTTGGATTTACTGGATTTCTGATAATCCACTGTTTATCTGTGCTGACTATCTCATCAAGCCATTCTTTCTTTTCTGAAAGAGATTTGATGAAATCGCTGTTTTCTGATTTGTAATAAGTAGTCAAAATCTCGTCAAGATATGGTAATCTATAATTCATTCTGCGGATTTTAGATATTTTATAAGCAAGATTATGAAAATGAATAAAATTTTTGTCAACAATATCTTTTCCTTTTAGTTTTAAATATCCTTTCATTATCCTGTTCTTTGAGCCAGGAATCTGAATAAAAGAACCATATAATTCACCAATGTCAGCATCTAACGCTGAATCTTCCATGATATTATCTCTATCTACGTCCCCATCGCAAATTGTTGATTCTTCACCCATAACAATTATTCGTCCGAAAGGTATTTAAACGTTAATTCCATCATGTCTCTGATTGGCGGATGTGTTTATATATTTTTCTGTCCTATAACTTATTATGACAGATATGGTGAAATTTGATAGACAACGATTAAAACCTCCATTCAATGACATCGGTACGGCAATAGATTATATTAGATGCCCAGATTGTAAAAAAATAGTAGCAGCTCATATAATGAGAGACGGAACACATGATTTTTATTTGAGAAGAACTGATGAATATGAAGTTATAAGAAGTTAAATTGTTCTTCAGATTCAATTATATTTATATTCTTTTCTATAGTAATAGTGTTATGACGAAACAACACGGTGTATACGGAGAATTTATAGAGGTAAATGTAGATGGCATAACTACCTTTGTGCCTAAATTCGCGACAGAAATGAGAAAGGGAAGGATATTCTCAGTAGTATATGCAAAAGAATAAGATTTATGTTTGTACTTTCTACAAGTCATAACCACAAGACTTATAAGCATAGAATATATATAAAATATTATATGATCCCCAACCTTGCTTCGGCGACGTTGGGCTCCTATTTATCCGATTTCTTTATGCATTTGTTGATCATTTCTTTATTGATTTCTACAGATTTATTGCATACTCCTTTCAAATGATTTGAAAAACTTACTACAAAATACGCATTTTCAACTATTTTGCCTATTTTCTGAACTCTTTTGATAGCTGGTACAAAATCTCCATCACCGCTGATTAAAATCGCTGTATCATAGATATTTTCGTAAGCGTCGCCTACCATATCGCTTGCAATGTTAATATCATCTCCCTTTACAGCAAAACTTATGTTACCACTTTTATTCCTGTCTTTTCTCATCCTGCATAGTACCACCTCAAAGCCAGGAAGTTTCCTCAGATATTCAAAGAATTTCTGCTGTCCCCAGTATTTTTCTGCGTCCATACCTCTGTCTAGAGAAGCGTTATAATAGCGAACTTTTACTAGCATCCTATTGCCAACCAATAAGTTAATCAATTTGATGAAATCTACATTATAATGATGAATACTAAATGAGTCCTTGCAACTATGATAGAAATTGCTTCCGTCAATGAATATCATTACTCTATTCTTAACGTCGTCTGTCATAATAACACATATGAATAATGATCTTTGAAATATAAAAATACAATCTTTAATCCATAATAGTTTGGTACAATAAAGGCAGCTAAGAAGAAGTTCTTCGGCGACGTTGATTTATTGAATTTCGGATAATTATTAAATACTTCTATAACTAATTGATTGATATGATAAGACAGCCGATAGTCTGCATCTTAGGACACGTCGATCATGGTAAGACGACTTTGCTAGACAAGATTAGAGAAACCTTAGTCGTAGACAAAGAAGCAGGAGGAATAACACAAGCAATAGGAGCAACACAAGTTCCGATAGAAACTGTAAAAAAAGTAGTAGGTTCTCTTTTAGAAAAATTAAAAATAGAAATTACTATTCCAGGATTATTGATTATTGATACACCAGGTCATGAAGCATTCTGTTCTTTAAGAAAGAGAGGAGGAAGTTGTGCAGATATTGCAGTTTTAGTAATTGATATAAATGAAGGATTCAAGCCTCAGACAGATGAATCATTAAATTTTCTAAAGCAATTCAAAACACCTTTCTTGGTTGCTGAAAACAAGATAGACAGGATAGAAGGATGGTCTAAACATCCAGGAGAAACATTCTCAGAATCTTACAACAAACAGCCTGAATGGGTTAGACAACGTTATGACGAGTTGCACTACAAATTAGTCGGGCAATTGTCAGAGCGCGGTTTTGAAGCTGAACGTTATGATAAGGTAGAAGATTTTAAGAAAACAGTAGCAATGGTTCCGTGTTCTGGAATAACAGGTGAAGGCGTACCAGAATTGCTTATGATTCTTACAGGTTTGTCTCAACAATTCTTAAAAAAGGAATTAGAGGTAACAGGAGGAACTGGCCGCGGTTCAATATTAGAAGTAAAAGAAGTAAAAGGACTAGGGATGACAATAGATGTTATTCTTTTTGACGGCGAAATAAAGAAAGGTGATTGGCTGGTAATCGGTGGAAAAGAACCAATTGTTACAAAGATCAAAGCTTTGCTCAGACCTCCAGCACTTCGTGAGATGCGTGTAGAAAGACAGTTTGAGCCAACTGACCGAGTCAGCGCTGCAGCTGGAGTTAAAATAAGTGCTCCGGATTTGGACAGAGCAGTTGCCGGAAGCCCGGTAGCAGCTGTTTCTGATGAAAAAGACATAGAAAAGATAAAGCAGGAGCTTATGGAATCTGTTGAAGAAATAGAGTTTGAGACACAAGGCGACGGAGTTATAATCAAAGCAGACAACTTAGGAAGCCTTGAGGCTTTGATACATATTCTGAAACAGAAAAACATACCAATCAAAAGAGCTGAAGTAGGTTCGATACTCAGAAGAGACATCATTGAGATTGAAACTGTGAAAGATCCGTTAAAGAGAACAATAATAGCTTTTAATGTTCCGCTAGATTCTGATGTTGAAAAAGAGGCAAAAGACAGAAACATCAAGATAATCAGAAGCGATATTATTTACAAATTATTTGATGAATATGATGCATTCCTGAAAGAAGGATACGAGAAACTGAAACAGGAGAAACTATCTGAGATAACAAGACCAGCTAAGATCAAATTGCTTAGAGGAATGGTGTTTCATGCAACTGATCCGGTTGTTGTTGGTGTTGAAGTTTTGGACGGTGTGCTCAGAGCAGGAGCTAAGCTGCAAAAGAACGGCAAAGAGATTGGAATCGTTAAAGCTTTGCAGTCTGAGAATGTATCTATAGAACAAGCTAAGCGCGGTGAGCGAGTGGCTGTGTCTATTGAAGGTCCAACGATCGGACGCCAGATTAAAGAAGACGATGAATTATCTACTGTTATAACTAAAGAAGATATTAAGATTCTTGAAGAATTAGGAATGAAAGACGAAGCTGAGTTTGCTAAAGAAATCCTAAAGTAATGTATTTAAATACTTATCGGTAGTAATAAATATTATGTATAAAACATGTTTGATTACTAACGTCGTGACACAAGTAGATAGAGATATTGGACGTGAACACAGATTCCCTTTACATCATAATGGATATAGTATTAATGGAGACGTTATAATTGCAGATGGATATTTTTATTTTCCTGATTCTTTTGATCATAAAGAAGGAATAAAGTGGTATCCTCAAAATGATATAAAAAATTTGTTACCTCAAATTGAATATTTAAAAAAGGCATTATTGAAATTAAAAAAAGATAATATAAATATAAGAAATGGATTTAGATTAGAAGCATTATATTCTAGTGGTAGAAAAAATGGAATGGTTGGAACGATAATAGATAAAAAAGAATTAACTATTTCAGAAGTTGAAAAAACAGCTAAATCACTTGTTAGAAGAGTTGCAAATGAAGATCATGAATATTTCTTAAGAATATTAGGAAAAAATGAAAAGAAAGTTGAAAAGAACTGGTTAGAATAAAGAAAAGCCTAGAATTTAGCAATTTGCCACA
>JAQUSH010000035.1 GCA_028715225.1 Candidatus Aenigmatarchaeota archaeon
ATTGAAGCTCTAAATGCTTCTCCCAGAGATTTCTTTTCCGTCATAAACTAAATTTATACACAAAACTTTAAATACACATCTTCTGAATTAATTAAAAGGCGAGTTAATGTTTTGGAATAAGAAAAAGGATAATGTATCAGAGATTAAAGAAGCTGTAGAAAGCAAACCTGTAGTTATGCCTAAACCTTTAGGTGTGCCTCAGCTTGACAAAATTGACATACCTTCTGTAGCAGAACCAAAGGTATTTGCACCTTTGTTCGTTAAAGTTGACAAATACAAAGAAGTTCTTCAAAAGCTTCAGAAACTAAAGACAACTGTATCTGAAATGAACTCATTGATGCTTATACAAAGAGACATAGAAAAATTGGCATCAGATGTAGATTCTATGCTTAAAAATAGTGTTCAGGAGTTTTCTGAAATAACAAACCAGTTGGACACAGAACTTGTAAGACCACAATCATTTGAACCTTTCATAAAAGACATGGGAGCAAGAAAGAATGAAGGTCAGCTTAAAGAAGTAGAAAATGAAGTAGCTAAAATCAAAGAAAAGCTTCAAACTATCTGATATTTAGATAACTATAGTTCTTCGAATATTACATAGTGCATATTATCTCTTGCAGAAATTCTGGTAGAAAATGGTCTAAACCAACCTTCAAGAAATCCATCTACAGTTATTCCAGCCATTTGATTATTATCGCAATAAACTCCATGAGAAGTATAAATTGAACCATTTTTTAATCTCTGAGAAATCTCAGATTCATCTTCAAATGCTGCATAGAGTATATTCTGGGCGCTTGGCAAAACGCACTCAATTTCTCTTTCATTGGAATATAAACTACAAAGCGCTTCCACTTCAGGGTATGTTAGATTGCTAACGTCATTATCAAATGGACTTTTCATAGAATATAATCTATGATTACAACCAGCTTTCCATTCAAGTATATGATGTTTTCCAGATATTATCGGTTTAGTATTTTTCAATAGGTTTTCTAATAGTTTAATATCAACTATATTTTCATGTGTTTTAGGTTCAAAGCAATTGCGCTGATATTGATCAAACTTTGTTATTTTTATTTTAGCTCCATTTGCTTTAGTTGCAATTACGTGATGTATTTCATTAGATAATTTCATATCATCATTAGAACATAAAATCTTAGCTGACATCATATCGGCTACCAATTCTCTTACAATACTTGCATCTGATAGAACAATTCCTTCTTCGCTATATTTTACAATTCCACTCTTCAAATCAACTTGATCAACAAGACGTGGTAATATTTTTACATTTCTCATATTAATACTTCAACCGAAAGAGATAAATAGTTGATTGTTAATCAAATAATAATATAACCAATCATTCTTAAATTTATATAAACCTATTCAATTATACTATTTAATACGCGGGAGTTGCCAAGCTAGGTCTAAGGCGCTGGGCTTAGGACCCAGTTGGTTAGTCCATTCGCAGGTTCAAATCCTGCCTCCCGCACCATAATGGTGATTTGTTATAAACGAAGAAGGAATACATATTGCAATAATCATAGACGGCAATAGAAGATGGGCTCAAAAGCACAAACAACCAGAAATATTTGGACATAAAAAAGGAGCAGAAACATTTGAAAACTTCTTACGATGGACGCAAGAATACCCAGAAATAAAGATGATTAGCGTTTATGCGCTTTCGACTGAAAATCTTGGCAGATCAAGAGACGAATTAAAAAATCTCTGGAAAGTCTACAGAGAAAACCTAAAAAATGTTTTAAGATCCGAAGAAATAAGAAAGAATCAGATACAAGTAAGGGTCTTAGGAAATCACAATCTCTGGCGTTCTGATGTCAAAAAAGCTGCAAAAGAAGTTATGATTAATACAAAAAATTATACTAAAAGCGTTCTAAATATACTTCTTGCATACGGAGGGCAGTCTGAGATAGTCGGTTCAATGAACACTTTGATAAAAAAGGGAATAAGGAGAATACCAATAGCACGAGATGCATTCAATAAATTCTTGCTTGTAAAAAAGCCAGTTGATCTTGTAATAAGAACAGGTGGCTACCACCGTTTGTCAAACTTTTTACTATTTCAGTCAGCTTATGCTGAGATATACTTCTCAGATACACTATGGCCTGATTTTTCTAAGAAAGAATTCGACAAAATAATGAAATGGTATTTTACCCAGAAAAAGAAGTTCGGTAAATAATCACTGTTCTGGTCTTAACAATGGGAATGCTTGACATTCTCTTATCGGCTTATTTAACAATAAGCTGAATAATCTTTCAGATACACCGAATCCTGATGTAGGTGGCATGCCATACTCTAAAGCTTCAACAAACTCTTTATCATACATCTGGGCCTCTTCGTCGCCAGCTTCTCTCATTTTATTTTGTTCTTCGAATCTAGCTGCCTGATCCACAGGATCATTAAGCTCAGAATAACCATTTCCCATCTCTGTTCCAGCAATTATAGGATGATATCTTTCAACAATCTTAGGATTATCTTCTTTCTTCTTAGCTAAAGGAGAAACTGCCAATGGCTCGTTAACTAAAAAGCCTGGTCCAGACAATTTCTTTCTACAATATTTCCAAAGATTGTCAATTGCACGATTCATATTGAATCCTTTCTTGTCATAATCAATCTTCAGTTCTTTCAATTTCTTTTCAATGTCTTTCAGCGTAGCCTTGTTAATGTCTATGCCAGTGAATTTCTTCACCTGCTCTGCATAATCATATCTTTCCCATTTCTTTGAGAAATCAACATCATGCTCACCGATTTTGAATTTAAGTGTACCGAATGTTTTCTTTATCACATATTTGTACATCTCTTCAACTAACTTCATAGACATCTCATAATCAGCATAAGCCCAGTAAAATTCTAAAAGAGTATAATCTTGTGCATGTTCCGGATCCATCCCTTCATTTCTAAATACACGGCCGATTTCAAATGTTTTCTCAAACCCAGCAACCATCAGTCTTTTCTGCCATAATTCACCGGCGCATATTCTAAGATAAACATCAATGTCTAAGGCATTATGATGGGTAACGAACGGACGTGCATCTGCTCCGCCTGTTTTATTCTCGAAAACCGGAGTCTCAACTTCGATAAATCCTTTGTTCTTTAAGAATTCTCTGAATGAATCCCAGAATATTGACTTCTTTACAAAAATATCACGCGTCTCTTTATTCATGATCATGTCAAGATATCTTTTTCTGTATTTCAGTTCCTCGTCCTTCAATCCAAACCATTCTTTTGGAATAACCTTAATCGCTCGTGTAAGTATTGTTATTTTCTTTACAAGTATGCTAAGCTCTCCGCGAGCTGTCTTGATCACACCGCCTTCTACTCCAACAATGTCTCCAGCATGCAAAAGGCTTACTAATTTTAACTCTTTGTCAGAAATATTAGAAGCATCTATATACAGTTGCATTCTTCCAGAGAAATCTTCCAGATCCATAAAGAATAATTTGCCGTGTCCTCTAACCGAGCGTATTCGTCCAGCTACTTTATACTTGGTCTTCTCATCTTTGTCATTTGCCTTGAATCCTTCATATTTCTGAAGAAGCTGAGAAATATCAGTGTCTTTCTCGTATTTGTGCGCAAACGGGTTGAACCCTAGCTTTCGTATCTCTTCTATCTCTTTAGGGTATTTTAGCTCCTTTGTCATATCTAATAATTCCAGATTATTATATTTAAATATAAAGAATGTGAATTTGCTTTATGGATGTATACCTTTTATCAGTCATATTATTTTTTTCAGTCCTTGCAGTGCTTATCTACAAATACAGAAAGCGAATTGATGTCAAATATTATATTTTATTTACATTCAGAACAAAACGATTCAGTCAGATGATAGACAACATAGCTAAGAAATCTCCAAAATTCTGGAAAATAATTTCAACAATAGCAATATTTGTTTGCTTTTATTACATGTTTCAGGGAGTATATCTTCTGTTACTAAATTCTCAAGCGATATATGAAGGAATAATAACGCAGCCTGGCCTGCAACTAGTCTTGCCGTCAGCATCAGCAACAGCTTCAAGCGGTCCTGGATACATGTTGATACCATTTTGGTTCTGGATAATAACGATATTTTGCATACTTGTTCCTCATGAACTGTCGCATGGCATAATAGCCAGAGCTGAAAAAATCAGGCTAAAATCAGTTGGCTTGTTATTGTTTGGTGTGCTTCCAGGTGCATTTGTAGAACCTGATGAAAAGCAGCTAAAAAAAGCAAAAACCATGCCAAGGTTAAGAGTATTTGCAGCTGGTTCTGGCGCAAACTTCCTAGTTGCCGCATTAGTTTTGTTTATGGTCTCCTATATTATATGGCCGATGGGTGTTTCCAGTGGAATACAGATACTGTCTGTGAATGAGTCAAGCCCGGCAGATATGGCAGGAATCAAATCTAACATGACATTCTATCAGGTAAATGGAAATGTTGTTGAAACGACTTACCAGGAATATCTGGCAGGAACAGGATATCTCGGAGACGAATTAAAAGGAGTAAAACCAAATCAAACAATTGTTTTCCAGACTGATACAGAATCATATTATGTAAATCTTAAAGAAATAAACGGACACCCATTTATGGGAATAATCTACAAGCCAGTATTCAAGATGGATATTGGATTGTTTTTAGGCAACATCATACCGCTTCTTACAATGATTTGGCTATTTTCATTTGCCATAGGATTGTTTAACATACTTCCATTGTATCCTCTGGATGGCGGTCTAATGTTAGAAGCTGTGAGTGATAGATTCATGAAAAAACACACTAAAACAATTGTGAAAACAGTCAGCATGATTTTATTATTAATAATATTGTATAATTTCTTCGGTCCTTCTCTAATGTAAGGTTAAATCCTTTTCGGTGTATAAGTAATTTATGGGATTAAAGGATAGAATACAAAATGACAATGATGTAGTGAAACATTTCAATGAAATAATCGGAATGGACATTCAAAGATTATTAGAAATGGATTATGATAAAAGAAATATTCATATGGATATTGATGAAAGATTATTTACTTATTTTGAAGAATGTTTAAACAGTATTAAAAAGGAGGTAGAAGGCTTTAACCGTTTGAAAGACGGTCTTCCTAAAATTATAGAAAGATACAAAACTATAAAAAATCCCGAAGAAAAGGAGAAAATATCAAAACTTATTGAAGCTGGTAAAGAGAAAATAGAAAAATATACGATGGAGATGCCTAACTTCAAAATACAAGATGTTGTTAAAGAAGCCATATCAAAAGGTTATGATATTGATTTCATTTATAAGATAGATGATAATTTTAGATTATTTAATCTACAAGAGATGTTAAAAAATAAAGCTATCTACAAAATTGCATCAATATTATAGTATCTTCAATTCCTTTATTGTGCTGTTTCTTTCTAGAAATTCCCTGATAACTTTGATATTGGAACCGCCTTTTCCGAGAACAGCTCCTCTGCTTTTAGAGTCAATAGATACCTGAGCAATGTCGTCTTTTATTGAAATCTTTGTTGCGCTTGGTATCATGTTCTTTATGAAATCTTTCGGATCCTCAGCCCACTCAAATATCTTTATCTGTTTCTTGAATTGATATTCAGCTGACTTGATTGTCTGTCCGTTCTTGCCGATAGCAACAGCTATCTTGCCAGTGCCAACAAGAAAATATATCACTTCAGGATCAACATGACAGTCTCTGACCTCTGTCTTAGTCATGTTCTCAAAAGCTGTAATCAGTTGTATTGTATCTGTATCGAATTGTCTCACAAAATCACTTTATAGATATAACCGCTATAGGAAATGGCTTACCGCATATAACACCAAGCTGCTTTGATGTTCCTTCAAAGTTTTCTAATTTTATTCCAGCAATCTCAGTGTATTTCTGAATGTCTTTCTTTATGTCAGCTGGGCAGTTTGTTGAAACTATAACGACTTTAAGCTGTTTTAGTTTAAGATATTTTATAGTCTGCTTGCTGCCAACAATTGCTTTCTTTCCTGAAAGCGCATCCTTAATCTGTTCAGTTAATTCTTTTGCCATTTTAATCCTTCTTCTTTGGTTTGAAAATTAAATCAAACATTCCAGTTCCGACAGGAACTATCTGATTGATCATTACATTTTCCACTATGCTGTCAAGAGTGTCTCTCTCGCCTGTGACAGCGGCTTTAGTCAAGTGCTTTATTGTTTCTTCGAAGTTAGCTCTTGCAAGGACAGATCCTTTGCTTCCAGCTACTCCGTATCTTCCGATTGTCTTAATTTTTCCATCTGATGTCATTGTATCGGCAACAAGCATAAGATGTCTTATGTCAACATCCAATCCCTGTTCTTTCATTGTCACTGCAGCTTCTTCAAGTATTGCATTTCTTGCAGCTTCAACACCCAATACTTTAAGCACTTCATGAATATTATTTGTCTTTGTTCTTGTTATGTCAACTTCAGGAACCTCTACTATTTTTGCCAAATTACTTCCCATGGTTGTTAATACCCATTCGCTTTCTTCTTGATTGATTATAACCTGCGTTATGTTCTTTACTCCCTTGATATGAACCTTCAATAATTTTGCTTTAAGCTTTTGAAGGTCAGCAACCGAAATCTCTTTCTTTGGAGTTACAACAATGCTGTTTGTTTTAACTCTTATGCTAACGTTCTTGATTGCTTCTTTAATAATGTCTGGT
>JAQUSH010000036.1 GCA_028715225.1 Candidatus Aenigmatarchaeota archaeon
GATAATTTTGAAAACAACAGAAAGGTTGTAGATGCAATGAATCTTATACCTGACAAGGTTGTAAAGAACAAGGTTTGCGGCTATATTATACGAATTGTTTCTAAAGCAGAATAATAAATTGGTGCGGGAGGCAAGATTTGAACTTGCGAACGGACTAACCGACAAGATTTCTTATATCATCCTTGAATCAATACTCAAGATTAACTTGAGTCTTGCGCCTTTGACCTAGCTGGGCGACTCCCGCATAAACTAATCTTATATTTCTAAAATATTTAAAAGAATAGTAAAAGATATATTTGATAATAGAGTTTTCTAAGACTATTTTTCACTATCAAAATGGTTATTTATTCTTTTCGGTATAATATATGATTATGTTTACATACAATCCTAAAGCTGAGTTTGAACATGTAATGAAAGTAATACAAAGCGGGCATGAAGAACCTGCTAACGTATATGAGGATGGTCTTACTTCTTGCAGCAAACTAGAAAATGAATGTAGGAAACTTGCTGAAGAAAATAGATTTGACTGGAATAATATTTTAAAAGATGCTGAAAAAATGATGGAAGAAAATATCGGAGATATACTACCGGCACTCAGTTCTCTTAGCAAATTCACCGGAAGGAATGACCCAAGAATAAATGAACATGTCAAAGAAGATTATCTAAAATCTTTAGAATGTTTTGTTCTAACAGCCAGAGGATATATTGACCCAAGATTACAATATGCTAAGTCGAAGAATCATTAATTTTTAATAAATTAAGCATTTGCAAACTCTTTGTCAAAAGATTCAAACAATTCTTCTTCCGGTGGTAGAAGATAACCTCTTTTAATTGCACTGCCGTATTCTTCTTTGCCTTCTCGTGTAGAACTTAGATAAGCCTCTCTAATGATGTCCTTTACTTTCTCTACTTCTTTTTCTTCAAATATAGATGTTTCTTCTAAGTCAAAATCATATGCCATTATTTCAAAGTCTCTAACTTCTGCTATAATCTGACTCCAAGCAGAATTGTCTCTCATCCTTTCTTCATTATTTAACATAAACTAATTAACGAAATAAAAGAATATAAACTGTTTAGACTGTGATTTATTTAAAGTAGACAAGCTTCCAAAATATATGCATTTATAAATTTACTACCGTAATTAATACTATGGGTTATCCTATTAGTCGTGAGGAGGCGTATCTTTCTGTAGAAGAATTCGGTGCTTTATCAGAAATTCACCAATATGAAAAGGCTACGTATATGTTCATCGATGCAAAATCCTTACTAGTAGACGCTAAGAAAAATAATATTGATATCGAGCAAGGAAAACAAGTGCTTATAGCGGCGAAAGAATCGCTCGAACGTAAAGATTATTGTGATGCATATCAAAAATCGTGTCAGTTCATAACTGATTACCAAAGAAAACTCGGAGTTGCGGAGCAGGAAGCACATGATGCAATTCAAAGACTTATCACTAAATCTAGGATAGTAGCTGAGGAGGAATGTCTTTCAGCTCTAATTAATGATAGTTTGAATAGCGCGGAGAGATTTTTTGATGAACATCAATACCGTGAAGCTGAATCTATTGCTGTTACTGCAATATTATCAATTGATCCAGACGACTCTGAATTTACAAAGGCAGTAAGAAAATGGGGAGAGGGCATCCTAAACAGTTAATATAAATTCCTAATTATTGAACTAACACTCATTAGAATAAAATAAAAGGGTAAAAAACAAAACCCTTACAAATCGCACGGACGTACCGTTGCTCTTTTGTTTCCTTTTGCTCTTCCAACAGCTTTCTTTATTTCTTCTTCTACATGCTTATCGAATGCTTTGAAGAAATCTCCTGAAAATCTCATTCCTTTACCCATTCGTTTTACTGCATTTTTTACTACTAAACCCACAAAATCACCTCAAATTAGTTAACTAAATAATCTGCTTAGTATTATATTAGCTTTTGGTATGATGTATAACCATCCTCCAAGCTGTCCTAATAGATATATGAAATTTGCTAGGAAAAATATTATCGATATTATTCTTAATCTTGGATACTTTATCCATACTAGATATGCTAATGCGCAGAATGGACCTATCAGAGACCATAGTAATAACACTTTGATTTCGTGATCAGAGAACATCTTTGCAAAATCATCTGTTTTTCTTTCAAGTTTTCTAATTATTCTTCTTTGATGATAATCATAATTCATGATTTTTATTATATTTGCTTATATTTAATGTTTTTTCATTTATGATTGCATTTATAAGTATCAATTTCTTTTTATTAGATATGGCAGCAACAGCACCAGGACCACAGAAAATGAAACTTGACTATGTTGTAGACAGAAAGATCTACGATGAATTTGTAAAGCTTTGCAGCAGAAAAGGTTTTGCACCACATATAATAGTTGAGAAGGCTATGAAGCGTTTTATAGATACAGGTCAGGTTTAAGTTTTAGATGGAACTAAGATATCTTCATATCATTTAGCTTAAATATTCTTTTCGTGTTGTCTTCTATATGACAGTATACGTTCTTTTACAAATTTGACAGAATCTTCTGTTGGGAAAACATAAACTTTATCATCAACCACTTCAACATCAAGTAATTTGTTTCTGAGTGCATATGAGAAACCTACCTCAAAATGACTTGCAATGTGCCCAGCCTTTAAATCTTCTAAATCCTTAGCAGACCACCCGCTGTCATAACCAACCCACTCGCCATCTTTTGCGGCTGCAATAACCAAATCAGCAAGGACCATCTCTGTTTCTACATTTCCAAGCGGCGAACCCCTGAAAAAAGCAGGTTTTGTTAGACCTGTAAAATTAGGATGTAGAAAATAATCTCTAAATGGACCAAGTGTATCTGCAACAGGATACTGTGTAGATAACTGTTCCATCGCACTATTCCGTACATTATCTGACATAATTAATTTATGAACAGAAAGGAATTTAAATGCTATCGTACGACAAGAAAAATAATTGGTGCTCCCACTGAAGCTTAGACATTCTTTTCCTTATTTGCGGTCTCAAGTTTTTGTTCTAACCTTCTTTTAGCTGTTCTGAATCTTCTTATTTTCTTATTTATAGGCGGCATGGCTATTAATATAGCCTCTTTTTTATATTCTTCGGCGGGTCTTTCTTTTATTTTTGTTCTATTCTCCGCCAACTCTCTTAATTCTTCTTCGTATCTTCCTATATATAATCCTATCATCTTTGCAGATTCTGAAGATATTGGCAGTTTAGATGATTCATTAGTCTTCTCCTTAGTTACCCGTAAACTTTTATTCTGTTCCTTTAGATTTTTTATATTTTCTTTAAGTTTTGCTATAGAATTGTCAATATCCTTTATTATAGTATTTTTACAATCCTCGGCAGATGTATTTTTTATATTTCTCTGAGCAATTTGTAAATTGTTTATTTCATTTTCAATTTCCACTATATCTAATTTATTAGATATTTTAAGCGTTTTCCTGCCTTCACGGTTCTTAGTTATAAGACCGCCTTTTCCGTGGGATTCCATATTGAAATACTCAAGTTCTTTAGTGTTGACATAACATTTAGGATTTCTTAATCTATTAAGAATATGTTGGTTTTGAATAGTTCTTATTGTAACAAAATCAAGTGGTCCCGAATCATTAACTAACTTTGGCGACCATTTTTCTATATCACGCGGATGGAGCAGAGCATTATATCTCGTTTCGAAATTACCATCATCTATTATTCGACCTTTCTTATTTGTTATAAAAATTAATCCGTTTCTATCAATACCAAATATATTCGGTTGAACCATTACAAAAAACTTAAGGTCTAGAATTTTATCCAGTTCCAAAGATTCTACTATTTCCTTCGGAATAGTTATATGGTGTTCTTTACCGGTAAAATTTATTGTCTTTAGTTTACGCAATATGTAAGCTCCCATAGTTTAGATTAAAGTTATTTGAATATAAAAATCATATGATTCCGCCTATAATTCCATTTTGAATATATCTTTCTTAGGTGATAAAATGGTAGAGATAAACAAAATGTCAATGAAAGAGATTCTACAATATGTAGAAAGGGAAGCGAAACGTAGGCTAAGAAGTCAAATTAAAGGAGATGATAATAATGTCTAATTTACTTTTTAAGCCAATGACGAATGAAAATAATTTGGAAGAAAAAGAGTTTTGTTATGGAATTTATAAGGACGAAGAAGGTAGCAAAGACCTCTTAAAAATTAAAATAACATATCTAAAGCCCAATGAACAAAAGATTGATGTAAGCAAATTAGATGACAGCAAACTTTTTACAAATATGGGCAACTTAAACAAACTGAAATTCAGAACATCCCTTGACAAAAATATAAAGGAAACGCTTGGTATAGACATGGGCATTTCTGATGTATTGCCGGCTATAATTAAGGACATAGAAACGGCAGTCAACAAAATGCCTGTAAAGGTTAATGAAAAAGAAATTAAAGAAACAAAAGTGCTGACACCTAATCTTGATGGATTTAGTTCTATGGGAGTTCATCCTGCCATTGATTTTGTTAATGGAACGGCATATGTTGGTGTATACATTCCCTGTTTTAGTGCCGAGGGTAAAGAAGTTGAATCAGTATGTCTTGTTACAAGCAACAATGAAGTGTTTCATGTAAACGAGGTTGAGATGAAAGAGAGAAATTTGAGGCTTGAACATAAATGCATGATAGATGGTTTGCGATGGAATCTTTCCTCTATAAAAAACTTTACAGAAAATATATGTGAGCCGGTAGAGGCAAAGCAATTATTCAATGGCATAAAAGAACAGTATAAAACCTATATTGATTTCAAGGAAGATGAAGAGTATGACCTCATGGCGTCATGGATAATAGGAACATATTTTTTCCCTTTGTTTGAATCATACCCATACGTGCAATTATATGGTTTGAAGAGTTCGGGAAAAACAAAGACAGCCAAAGTCACAAGTTATCTTGCATTTAATGGCATTCTAACTGGAAACATGTCAGCTTCTTCTATGTATAGAAATGTCCAAAATCTTAGAGCCACACTGATTCTTGATGAAAATGAAGGAATCAGAAATCCCGAAAGAGCGGAAACAATTTGCAATATTTTAAATACAGGTTATCAGAAGGGGTTGTACGTTTATAGGACAGGCACCAAGGAAGAGGGGTTTGAACAACAAAGATTTGAAACATACTCGCCTAAAATCATATCCAATGTATCTGGAATAAGGCTTGACACCTTGCAGGACAGGGTAATACAAATCGTAATGCTAAAAACGATTAAAAAGGAAATAAGCGAAAAAGACGCCAGACCTAAAGACAGCATCTGGGGGGCAATCAGAAATGACTTGTATCTTCTTATGATGGAAAACTGGTCAGATATTCAGAAATTATATAACGACTTAGAGAACAATACAAAACTAATAAATAGGGACTGGGAACTTTGGAAACCTATACTGGCAATAACTAAGTTTATTGACCAAGAACTATACATCAAAATGAAAAATTTTGCTGAAAAAAAGACCAAAGAAAAGATAAAAGAAAACACTGTAGAATCCATGGAATCAGTATTGCTGCAAGCATTAGCTGATTTTGTTAAAGAAGATGATTTCTACTCTGTAAGAGAAATAAAGGAGAAAATGTATGAGATGATAGATAATGACCCAAAATGGTTGAGTAATGAATGGATAGGCAGGACACTGACAAAACTTGGGTTTAAGGACAAAAAACTCAATTCACCAAAAAGAGGGACAAATTACTTGATTACAAGGCAAATGTTAAATGATTTGATAAAAAGATATGTGGACATTGGCTTAGAACCTTTAGAACCTATAAGACCTTTAGATGATGTTAAAGGTTCTAAAGGAATTAAAGGAAGTAAATGTCAAGTCTGCTGTAAGGAAGATAAAGAATTGTTTTCTGTTGAATTACAAGATAAATATAAGGAAGGAAAGCCGTTAGCAACATTTTTAGTGTGCAAAGAATGCAAAGATGAATCTGAAGGTGGTAAAAATGACTGAGGAAACTGAAAGACAATGCAAAGCTACAACTCTATATGGTTATCAGTGTTCAAAGAAAGCTATAGCAGGTAGAGATGTCTGCCCAATACATGCCGGATTTGCTAAAAAGAACAAGCTAAAGGACTGCCCGTATGCAAAGGAGATTGACGGTACTATCTTGGCTGGCAGGTCTTCAAAACAAATATGGAGGTTCCTTATGGAAAGAGGATATCCTGTCGCATATACAAATGTGGCAGCACATGTAAGAAAGCGGAAAGCATACTTAAGGTCTCTCGGAGCTGATATATGGTAAGCTTATATCTATAATAATCAATGGATGATAAGTTAACGTTAATATTGATTAACTTACTGATTGGTTGATTAACTAACGCATAAGTTAACAAAGTTATATCAAAGCTATATCAATGTTAATTGAATAATATATTCATAATAATCAATA
>JAQUSH010000037.1 GCA_028715225.1 Candidatus Aenigmatarchaeota archaeon
AAATACTTAAAAGTAGACGAAGATAAAATATTAGAAAAAATTAAATCGGATTGATTTTATTTCCTTAAACTAACGTCTTAAAATTTCTTGTGTTTCTGGAAACAATCTCGGCAAAAAACTGGTCTGTCACCTGAAGGTTTGAAAGGAACTTCGCATTCCTGTTTACATTCAGAACAAACTGCTTTATGCATTTCTCTAGGCTTACCGAAGCCTCCTCTATTAAATGCCATTTATTCACCATTTTACTTAGTTATACTCAAGAAATAACTCTCTCGTACACTAAAATTTAATATCTTTTATAAGTATTTAAAGATTTAATTTTGAATTTATTATATGGAAACAACTAAAATCATCTTAAACAACTGGAAAAAGGTACATCCAGGATTAAAAAGATTAGATTATAAACCGAATCAAAAAGATTTTATCTTTTACAATAAACTATTCGAACAGATTAAAAAATCATATGATGACATTGGAACAAAATTTTTATATGAAGAAATGGAATCTCTCCAAAGGTGTCCAAATAATGATTTTGAAGAATTTTTTGAAGTCATCAAGTGGTTAAAGGGGCATACTTTTGACCAGCTTGATAATTTTCCGATAACTAATATCCGAGATTTAACCAATAAAAAATACGTCCTTGATTATCCGGAAGAAGAAAAAAATAGTATATTAAACAATTATACTGACACCCACGAATATCATGCTCTCGATACTTTAGCTTGCTTTGCTAGGAACATTGCTGATATTTTGGATGAATTTGCCAATGAAGATGTTTTATCAGAACATAAACCAATCTGCAACGTCTTCACATCATCATCTATAAATCGTTCAAACAAATGTGCGGATGCATCCTATGACAGGATTGCAAGACAAAATATAGCAAATGAAAGCGGAACCATACTTGGAACTTTTGTTTATCCACTAAGAACGTATGCGGTATATCTCAAAAATGATATAGTTGGTAATCTACTTGAATCGGTTATTAATAACCAAAGGAATTTACGGTGTATACCAACTGATAGAATAAAGGAGCTTAAACAAATAATGAAATTGCAACCCAAGAAAACTTCTTATTTACCATGTGTGGGATCAGTATAATATGTTACAAATCCATACAAAGTAAGGTTTAAATGATTCCAACAGAGGATATGTAATATGATAGAATCTATTCTAATTCCTAAAGATCGGTTAGGCGTGATAAAATCAAGGAAAACACGTGAAGAGATAGAGAAAACACTAGAAGTTAAGCTGACTTTCGAAGGAAATACTGTCTTAATAGACGGCGAAGGACTGCAAACATACCTAGCTAAGAACATCGCTAAAGCAATAGGACGAGGTTTCTCACCGCCACGCGCGTTTAGACTGTTTGATGAGAACCAGCAACTAGAGATTATAGAATTAGAATTCACCGATAATAGGACCAATCGGATAAAATCAAGGGTTATAGGTGCAAACGGTAAAACTCGCAGTGAAATGGAAAAATATACTAAAGCAGCGATATCTATTTATGGTAGGACAATATCAATAATAGGTACTCACCAAGAAATAGAAAACGCAAAAGAAGCAATAAAAATGATTATAAACGGATCTGAGCATAAAACGGTGTATGATTTTTTGAGGAGACTTAAATGAAATCAGAAGTAAAGACAGCAGAGCAGCTAGCAAAGGAACAACGTGAAATATCTGTAGCTGAATTCTTTGAAAAGAACCGTCACTTACTTGGTTTTGACAATCCTATGAAAGCATTGATGATTGCTGTCAAAGAGATGGTTGATAATTCTTTAGATGCATGCCAGGAAGCTGGAATACTTCCTGAAATTACCATTAAAATACGCGAGTTGAGTGAAGATAGAGCACGTGTATCAGTTGAGGATAACGGTCCAGGTATTGTCAAAGAACAAATACCAAGAGTATTTGGTAAATTACTTTACGGATCAAAATTCTACAAGATGCGACAAGGACGTGGTCAACAAGGTATCGGTGTATCAGCTGCTTTATTATATTCACAACTAACAACTGGAAAACCAGCTATCGTAATATCTAGAACAGCAAAAGGAAAACCAGCCCATGAGATGCATATCAGAATCGATACAAGCAAAAACGAGCCAGAAGTCATAAAAGATGAGAAATTCGAGGGAAACTTCAATGATCATGGTACTTATGTAGAGATGGAGATGGAAGGAAAATACAGGAAAGGCGATCGTTCTGTCGACGAATTTATCAGACAGACTGCAATCGCTAATCCATTTGCCAAATTAGTCTATCATGTTAACGGTGAAAAAGTAACATACTCAAGAATAATCGAACAACTGCCAAAGGAAGCTAAACAGATTAAACCGCATCCTCAGGGAGTTGAGATGGGTGTATTTGAAAAAATGATTAAGATGACAAAGGGTAGAACAATAGCAGGATTCTTGTCAGGAGATTTCACAAGAGTCGGACCAAATACAGCTAAAGATATTTTAAAATTAGCTAAAGTCAATCCAAACACAAAACCAGATAAAATCACCCGAGAGGAAATGGAGAAAATCTGGAGGAATCTGCAGAAAGCTAAACTGATGAAACCACCAATGGATTGTCTGTCACCGATAGGCGGAGATGTTCTAGAGAAATCACTGAAAAAAGATGTTGGTGTAGATTTCACTGCAGCGATTACAAGATCACCGGACGTTTATCGTGGAATGCCTTTCCAGGTTGAAGTATGCATCGGTTACGGTGGAAAATTAGATCCAGCTGGTTCAGCTCAGATTATGCGTTTTGCTAACCGCGTTCCATTATTATACCAGGGATCTTCATGCGCAATAACAAAAGCAGTTCAGGATATTGCCTGGAAATCCTATCATATAGAACATCAGAATAACAATCCGACCGGTCCTTTAGTTATAGTAGTTCACATGGCTTCAGTTTGGATCCCTTATACATCCGAGTCAAAAGAGGCTATAGATCCATACGACGAGATAGAAAAAGAAATCAAACTAGCAAAACAAGATTGCGCTAGAAAGCTAAAAACATATTTAGCTGGCCAGCATCGTAGAATGCTAGAAGGCAAAAGAAAAGGATTATTTGAAAAATATCTACCTGAAATAGCAAATAACCTATCATTATTAAGCGGAGAAAAAGATGCAGAAATCAGAAAACACTTGGAAAAACTTTTAAGCAAAGGAGTAGTTGACGAGAGTGAAAATGGTGAAAGCGAAGGAGAAATTAAATCAACTGGGGAAGAGTCTAGTTGAACAGGCCAAGAAAGGCGAAAATCCTAACATGGATATACCGATAAGAGCTTTGTCTAACGTCACGTATGATCAGAAAAAAAGAATGATCATGATGGGTAACAAGAGCTCGAAGCGTTATCTGTTTAATGTTGCTCATATTAAAAAATTCTTACAAACTACAGAGATTGCAGCGAACGTTCAAAAACTATTAGTTGCTGGCAAACACGTTTCGCTGAGACAGGCTTTCTATATGATGCGTAGAACTATACCTGGCACGCAGATCGACGTTGTTGAAGAACAGGAAGAATCTAACAAAGCTGTCGAAGATTTGGAACTCGTCAGAGGTTTCTCACGAGAAGAGTTGAACATTAATGCTAACAAAAACGGATCAGCTGCTGGTAAAATCATAATCAAAGACAAAGGCGACATAATCGACTGGTCTAAATTAGGATCAGGTGGTTGGGCTATTCCTTCAAACACAGAAGATATTGAATTCAAGAAAGTTGATGCGAAGTTCGTTATCTACATGGAAAAAGCAGCTATCTGGGAAAGACTCCACGAAGATAGAGTATGGGATAAATTAAATTGCATTATAATTTCATCACAGGGTCAGGCAACAAGAGGTATACGAAGACTGCTACGAAGATTAAACGACGAGTACAAACTGCCGATATACATCTTAGTTGATAACGATCCATGGGGATATTACATCTATTCAGTTTTGAAATACGGTTCTATCGCTCTAGCCAACATATCTGAGAAATTAGCTATACCTAGTGCAAGATTAATCGGTTTGACATGTGAAGATGTAAACAAATACGGATTAAAAAAATATTTGATCAAATTCCAGAAAGTTGATGAATCACGTTTAAACCAGATAAAGAATTATGAATGGTTCCAGTCAAAAGACTGGCAGCGCGAACTAAAAGAAATGAAAGACCAGAAAGGTAAAGTCGAGTTAGATGCTTTAGTAGCGAAAGGCGTTACATTCATATCAGATGTCTATTTACCTGAGAAATTAAAGAGCAAGGCTTTCTTAGACTAAATTTATAAATCTTAGAATTCTATGATAGACTACGAGGTTGTAGATCAGCCCGGGAGATCGCTGCCCTGAAGAGGCAGTTGCCGCGTGTTCAAAAAGAGGCTAGTCAAAATCTGACCTCTTGAGTGTCACGCCAACCTCACCAATTTTTCTTCCATCCTAACTATTTTTTCTGGGTGTAAGAATCCGATTTTATTATCATATATCTTCAAAAATTCTTTAGGAATAACTAATACCCAAAAACTGTTGTTAGAATTTTTATTTTTGTAAGGACCTCTTATTTTTGATTTGATTTCTAATCGACTAAGAAGTCGACAAATCTGATTAAGACCGAAAATATTTATTGACGATACCTTTATTTCGTATCTATCTTTAGAAACGCATGCTTCATCATCAAAGTATGCCCTAATCCAATTAACTACGATACTATCTTTAGCATTAAAAATAAAATCGGGAATAAACCAATTATAAGAGCTCTTAAATGGTATTTCTAGATTTTGAATTATATGCTTTGTTCCACTTACCCTTACTTCGATATATTTTTTTCGATACTGTGACTTTCTATTGAAAGCTATCTTAAAATCATCAATAAATTCACTTATCAGTTCTGGACACGAATTATAATATAAAATCGTCCAATCATTTCTGACACGATGGTTTCGTTTATATCTTGAAATGTAAATAGAACCATCACCACATATATGAGCGTGTATTCTCGCAATTTCTGGTGTAATATGAAAATCCATAATAAATGAACAAAAATATCTTTAGTATAAGCCTCGTTTACCCATGTGGGTAGTAAACCTCACCATATTCCTTTTAATTCTTTAACGTCCAATTATTATTATGTTAATCAGAGTTGTCCCGGTGGGCAACCCTCCTGAAAAGGTTCTTGAAACTGTGTGCGTTCAATTAGAGAATTCGCTCAACTCCAAGTGCCGTTTATTAAGAAAAATAACTCTTCCCACAGAAACATACAATCACTTCAGAAAACAGCATAATGCAGAGACAATAATTAATTTTGTAACTAACTTACCTGAAGTAAAATTCATAGATAAAGAGATACCTACATTAATGATAACGGATGAAGACATTTATTACAAAGGAATGAACTTTGTTTTTGGTTTGGAAGATCCGACGAAGAGCTCTTGTATCGTTTCTTTAGCAAGATTAAAACCAGAATTTTATGATGAATCACCTAACGAGAGATTATCTGTAGAACGTTTAGTAAAAGAATCTTTACATGAGATCGGTCATTTCAAAGGATTATTCCATTGTCCTAATCCAAAATGCGTAATGTCCTTTTCTCCATCTGTTCGAGATATCGATAACAAGAAAAAGGAATTCTGCGATAACTGCCAGGTAAGGATGATGACAAAGGGAATTGAATTCTAGATAAAGCTTTTAAACTGTATTTTACAATATTCTGCTATGGTAAAAGCTGAACTGATCAATGATGCAGTCTTCATATATGATGACTCTGAAGCGCAGTCTATTTTCAATAGTGGATGGTATGGAATTATTGGAGCTGGTAAATTAGAGTTAGCACTTATAGAGGCAGCTCTGCTTTGTGAAAGACAGCGAATAGAGATTGTTCAGAACGGTAAAAATATTTCTCTTGATAAGTTTTTCAAATATTGCAGTAAATTAGATAAAAGATTTAACGTGCGTTATGCTGTCTACAGAGATCTTAGAGAACGTGGTCTGCCAGTAAGAACTGGATTAAAATTCGGCTGTGATTTTCGTGTCTATGAACGTGGCGTTAAACCATTGAAGAAAGGACCTAAGGAAGAAGTTGAACATACAAAGTGGGTTGTATTTGCTGTATCTGAAGATTATGCTTGTTCATTCCATGAATTAGCTCGTTCAGTCCGTTTAGCACATAACATAAGAGCAAATATGCTTTGGGCAGTTGTTGATTCGGACAAGAATGTGACTTACTACGAAATAAAATATCTAAGAGTTTAGATGAATCTTTCTAAAGTTAACTTGATCTTTCCTAAAATTGATTTTGTTTCAAGTGCGCGTTTAGCTTCTAAGATTGCAAGGTTCTCCTGTATTTCGCTGAAG
>JAQUSH010000038.1 GCA_028715225.1 Candidatus Aenigmatarchaeota archaeon
TATAACAAGGGAAGAAATGGAAAAAATATGGAGAAATCTGCAAAAAGCAAAACTAATGAATCCTCCAACCGACTGCTTATCACCAATAGGAGAATCTGTCTTAGAAACAGCTGTAAAAAAAGACTTAGGAGTAGAATTTACAGCAGCAATAACGCGTAAACCATCTGTTTATAGAGGAATGCCTTTCCAGGTTGAAGTATGCATTGGATACGGAGGAAAGTTAGACCCGACTGGTACAGCCCAGGTCATGCGATTCGCTAACCGAGTTCCATTGTTATACCAGGCATCATCATGCGCAATATCTAAATCAGTCCAAGACATAGCTTGGAAAAGTTATCATATAGAACATTCAAATAATAATCCAACCGGTCCTTTAGTGATAGCAGTTCACATGGCATCTGTCTGGATCCCTTATACATCAGAATCGAAAGAAGCTATTGATCCTTATGATGATGTTACCAAAGAAATCAAATTAGCAATTCAGGACTGCGCTAGAAAATTAAAAACATATTTAGCAGGCCAGCATCGTAGAATGTTAGAAGGAAAACGAAAAGGTCTGTTTGAAAAATACTTGCCTGAAATAGCAAATAACTTATCATTATTGAGCGGAGAAAAAGACGCTGAAATTAGAAAACATTTAGAAAAATTATTAAGCAAAGGAGTAATTGACGAAGGTGAAAATGGTGAAGCAGAAGGAGAAATTGAATCAACTGGGGAAGAAACTAGTTGAACAAGCTAAAAAGGGAGAAAATCCTAACATGGATATTCCGATAAGAGCTTTGTCTAATGTCAATTATGACCAGAAAAAAAGAATGATTATGATGGGTAACAAGAGCTCAAAGCGTTACCTGTTTAATGTTGCTCATATTAAAAAATTCTTGCAGACTACTGAGATTGCAGCGAATGTTCAGAAACTATTGACAGCTGGCAAACATGTTTCACTGAGACAAGCGTTTTATATGATGCGCCGTACGATACCTGGCACACAAATTGATGTTGTAGAATTACAGGAAGAATCAAACAAAGCTGTCGAAGACTTAGAATTAGTAACAGGTTTCTCTAGAGAAGAACTTAATATCAACGCAAACAAAAACGGTTCAGCTGCTGGAAAAATCATAATTAAAGACAAAGGTGACCTAATAGATTGGTCTAAATTAGGATCAGGTGGTTGGGCAATTCCATCAAACACAGAAGAGATTGAATTCAAAAAAGTTGATGCTAAATTTGTAATCTACATGGAAAAAGCAGCTATCTGGGAAAGATTACACGAAGATAGAGTTTGGGACAAACTGAATTGCATTATTATTTCATCACAGGGTCAAGCAACAAGAGGAATACGAAGATTATTAAGACGATTAAATGATGAATACAAGTTACCGATATACATCTTGGTTGATAATGATCCATGGGGATATTACATTTATTCTGTTCTGAAATACGGTTCAATCGCATTAGCAAACATATCTGAAAAGTTAGCAATACCTAGCGCTAAACTAATTGGTCTGTCTTGCGAAGATGTTAACAAATATGGATTAAAGAAATATCTTATCAAATTCCAGAAAGTAGATGAATCTCGTTTAAATCAAATTAAAAATTATGAATGGTTCCAAAGCAAGCCGTGGCAAAAAGAGCTGAAGGAGATGAAAGACCAGAAAGGAAAGGTTGAATTAGATGCCTTAGTTGCAAAAGGAGTAACATTCATTTCAGATACTTACTTACCTGAGAAATTGAAACGAAAGGAATTTTTAGATTAACGCATATTAACATTAAAAGACTAGTATTTATACTTTTCAACACATAATTTACCCATGTCAACAGGAGCAAGAAAAATCGATGAAAATATAAGAGTTCTAAACAGAAAACAGATATATGAAGAATTTCCTGTAAACACACTTTGGTTATATAATGAAAAAAGAGAAAAAGATAGTCATGTTGATTTATGTATTAGAGAAATTCTCCCAGAACTAAAAAATAAAAATGGCAAATATCATGCTGTTGAAGGAAAAGTCCAGCCAGAAGCAAGAGACTATCATTATCCAGAACAAATTCCAATGATAATGTTATTTGATACTGATCATGTTAACAGTTGGATTTCTAAATCAGAAAAGAAAATAGACGAATCTGAAGTGAGGAATGCTGTTATGCATTTTGTCGAAGTGCATATTCATAATGACGACATTTCAAAATCTGAATGGAAAAACCTCTTTCCTGGCCGAATGTTCACATTTTGTCCATCAGAACAGTGCAATAACTATGTAGATGGAAAGTTTGTTAGAGAATCTTTTGACCACAGTATGGTAAGTTTGCACCAGGAAACAGGATGGTATTATTCATGCAAACGATGTGGCAATCACCTATCGGAATATAATTATAAACCCATGATTGAATGGGGCGTGTAATAAATATAACAGGTCTTTCTGAAAAGCTTAAGAAGAAAGAATTCTTAGATTAATGTATGAACGAGAAAGAAATAATAGAGTTCGCTAAACTTGTTGGAAAACTTAAAACTACAGTCAGAACCGGTTGGAAAATGCGAGGTGTAAAAAATCCGGAAAGTGTTGCCGAACATTCTTTTAGAACAGCATTATTAGCAATGTTAATAGCTGATAATAAAAATCTTGATACAAATAAATTAATTAGAATGGCTCTTTTACACGACTTGGAAGAAGCAATTATAGGAGATATAACTACACCACATAAAGAAAAATTAGGTAAAAATAAGATTATAGAACTCGGAAAAAAAGAATTACAAAAAGCACTATCATCGTTACCAAATCGCTTGCAACAAAAATATATTAAATTATGGTTAGAAAATGAAGAAGGTAAAACAAAATATTCTAAAATGTTACAGCAAATCGATCGCATTGAAATGATGATTCAGTGTTTAGAATATCAGAAAAATCAACCAAAAGTTAAAAAGAAGCTTAATGTATTCTGGAATAATCAAGATAAAATTAAATGGGACCCATATTTTCAGAAAATCTATGATAAACTGAAAAAGATGCGGAAATAAACTTATAATAGTTGGTTCTATCTTAAATTAGCTTGTACAATAATACATATCGCTTTTTATATATTTACACTAATAAATAAATTATATGACAAAACCTAACATAGGAGTAATATGTACGCCTTATTTTAACAATACCGAAAAAAATCTTCTTCCTATACTAAATGAAAAATTTAATGTTATTTTGTTTCCGATTCAAAAAGATATAGAATATGAAACAATTAAAAAACAGGCAAAGGATATACACCTTTTCCTAAATACTGCTGTAGATGTACCAAACACATATGATTCTGAAGAAATAGCCAAAACCTTAGAAGCCATAGGTAAAAAGGTAATTGACTCGACAAAATCGTTTAATTACAAAGAGGATAAATGGCTTTTCTATCAAGTTTGTGTTAAAAATAAATTACCAACACCAAAAACTTGGTATGTTCCTAGAAATGCAAGCTCATTCAAATTAAAACTTAAGGAAATAATGGCTGAAGGACCACTTGTATTCAAAGGTGTATTTTCCGATACCGGTAAAGCAGTAAAAAGGGCACTAAATTATCAAGAAGCTTTATGTGTAATCAAAACTTTACGCAAAGACATAGGAACAATGCCTATGGTTGCACAGCGTTATATCCCACATGGAAATAAAAGCTATCGTGTAACATTAGCCGGAGATAAAATAATTCAAAGCATAACAAAATATGGTAAGAATTGGAAAGAAGGAAAATTGTTCTGGAAAAATGAAAAATATAGAAAATTCAAACCTGATAAAAAATTGTCAACTATGTGCAAAAAAGCAGCAAAAGTTTTTGGGATAGAATGGTGCGGAATAGATTTATTAACAGATGAAAATGGCAATTGGCATATAATTGAAGTAAATAGTGGACCAAGTATGGATTTCATACTAAGTGATATGAAAAGAGCCAACAAAGAACTTGCAAATTATTTATATAAAGTAAATAAAATATTACAAATAAATTAGTATAACTTAATCAAAAAAACATTAAATGGTGGGACGGGCGTGATTTGAAATCGCGAGCTATTAAATTTCTTTAATAACTTCACGCGGCAACACGATCTTCAGTCGTGCGATCTCCCGGGCTGATCATACGGTTTGTTTTTTAAAAACAAATTACCGCCCCAGCTTCCCACTCACTTTATCTTATGACTGCCAATATTTATATTCATTTCCTTTTCGAATTTCTCGAATTGTCTTCGTCCATGAATTGTAAATTTTACAGGTATGGTTTTAATATCATCCTTTCGTATACATTTTGCTTTACATGTATAAACACGACTGCATCTAATTCCGAAGTGTTTAATTATATTATTTCTTATATCATTAACAAATTCAAATCCATTATCTTTAAGGTAGTCTGCTTTATAGAATTGTAACCCTATTAAAAAATCTTTTTTATAGAACGAACCTTCACACAGATATACTCTCCTAACAAATTCTCTAAAATACTCTTTATCTTCTAATATCCATTCTGGAATTCTAAATTCTTTCAAAACCTTTGCTCCATATGGAACACCAACTGTTAATAATAATCTAGCAAGTGGTTTACAATTAACTCCGTAGATAAACGATGTTCCAAACTCATTTCCTTCGACGTGTCGTATTTTTCCTTTCATACCAAATAAATTGTATAAGATATTCTCAAATCTCATCAACTCCTTTGGATACTTCGAAATATAATCAAACCTTAGTTTAGGATATCCTTGCAGATGACCATCGCACATCAAATCTGCTATTAGTCCTGCCAATTCCTTTGATGTATATAGTGGAAACCATTTTCTATATTTTTCTAATATCTTCTTTCCATGCTTTTCTGATTTATAGGTTTTCAGAACATCTTTAAAATCTAACAACTTCATAACCAAGAATAGAATCTTCCTGTAGTATAAGACCTATTTACCCATCATGGTAGTGAATCACGCCAACCTCACCATATTCTTTTTTAATCTTTAGAAACCAACTATTATTATGCTAATAAGAGTTGTCCCTCTGGGCAACCCTGGCGAAAGAGTTCTAAACTCATTGTGCATACAGCTAGAAAACAGTCTGAACGCAAAATGCCGTTTACTTAGAAAATTAGATCTCCCATCAAGCGCTCATAATCATTTCAGAAAACAATACAATGCTGAAGCTCTTATAGAACATGTTTCAAATATTCCTGAAGTAAAGTTCATCGACAAAGAGATACCAACGCTTATGGTAACAGATGAAGACCTTTATTATAAAGGAATGAATTTCTGTTTCGGTTTAGAGGATCCTATTAAGAATTCCTGCATAGTTTCTCTTGCTAGATTAAGGCCTGAATTCTATGATGAATCGCCTAACGAGAAGATTGCAATCGAACGTCTGATAAAAGAATCAATGCACGAAATGGGACATTTCAAAGGTCTGTATCACTGCACAAATATCAAATGTGTAATGTGCTTTTCTCCGTCGGTAAGAGATATTGATATAAAAAAGAGAGAATTCTGCGACAACTGCAAACTAAAAATGATGACAAAAGGAATTGAATTCTAGATAAAGCTTTTAAACTGTATTTTACTATATTCAGATATGGTAAATGGCGAATTGATTAACGATAAGGTTGTCATATATGATGAACCAGAAGCGCAGTCTATTTTCAATAATGGATGGTATGGAATAATAGGCGAGAGAAAATTAGAGCTGGCTTTGATAGAAGCTGCTCTGCTTTATGAAAGAAAAAGAATAGTAATTGTTAAAGATGATAAGGAATTTGGTTTAGAGAAGTTCTTCAAATACTGCAACAAAATGGATAAAAGATTTAATGAACGCTATGCTGTTTACAAGGATCTTCGTGATCGTGGTCTGCCAGTAAGAACTGGATTAAAGTTTGGCTGCGATTTTCGTGTTTACGAACGTGGAATAAAACCATTGAAAAAGGGTCCAAAAGAAGAAAGCGAACATACTAAATGGATTGTATTTGCTGTTTCTGAAGAATATGCTTGTTCTTTCCATGAATTAGCACGCTCAGTTCGTTTAGCACACAACATAAGAGCAAACATGCTTTGGGCAGTTGTTGACTCGGATAAGAATGTGACATATTACGAAATAAAATATCTTAGAGTCTGAATATTTTTCTGATTTTCTTTTTGAAGTTGTCTAGTGGGGTGTTCTTTTGAAGTGCGCGTTTGGCTTCTAGTACTGCCAAGTTCTCTTGGATTTCGCTGAATCGTTCTGAGTAAGAACGCATCTTGTTTGAGTATACTCTT
>JAQUSH010000039.1 GCA_028715225.1 Candidatus Aenigmatarchaeota archaeon
CAAGGATGCGCAGCTATACCAGCATAAATTTATATAGTATATTTAACAAAGCTATGATATGGCAGAAAGTTGGGGAATTAAAATTGTCCTTGTTATCATAATAGGAGTAGCTCTTACTTTTGCTCTTCTTCAATGGAATTCTACTGTAGCTGGTTATGATCCTGCTAAAGCAATTGAAGACATTGGTATTGCAACAGACGAGGGAACAATTGGCGACGGTGGAACTTGTCCTGATGGAACTTGTGACACTGGAGAAACATATGATACATGTCCAGAAGATTGTCCATATGGTAGCGGTGGAGAGAATTTTTTAGAATTATCGCTTTCTGACATTGGTTGTAGTATTGCTAATGTTATTTACGATGATTATACTTTATATGGAAAAAATGATGATAAAAGAAAGTCGGAAATTTCAAGTGGTGGATATGGAAGTTTTGACAAAGGTGGGACATGTATAAAATATGAAGCAGGAACAGAAGCAAAATATTGTTTGATTCCATTTGATGATAGTTCAAGAGTTAAGAAAATAAAATTAAGTTCAGATAACACCATATTAACTGATTTAACAGATGATAGCAGTTGTTATGATTGTACTAATTTAGACGAAGGATGTATAACTAATGATTTAAAAAATAGAAAAGTTGGCAATACCCTAAATAGTTTTTGCGGGGGGACATTTGATGCAACATATGATGATGGAGTAAAATGGGAAAATAATAATGTCTATTCTTATAATAATTGGTGTACGGATTGTAAATGTGGAAATTCTGATTATATGGGTGTAAGAACACAAAAAACATCTGTTAATACGGAAATAGAAATTAAAAATGAAGAATTCGTAAGAGAGGTTGTCCCAGAATATGACAGAGAATATTACACATATACATATTGGGACACTAGAAATCCAACATGGGATAATGATAAAGGTAATGATCATTGGACATATTTTGTATTGAATATAGAGCCAACAGATGATTCCATAATTACTTATACTGAAACTACTCTATTGAGTAAAATAAAAAATGAGCTTGGCATTCCTGTAAATCAAGAACCTAGAGAAAATTTAGGTGGTTTATTTGAACCAAATTTAAGAAAGGTGGTAGATACATATTTTACTATTAGTGAAGATTACATCTCATTGGCAGATTTAATTAGTAAGATGCAAACTTATGATTATGGAATGGATAAAGAAATTGGTGACTATGATTATACAGTTAAAAGAATCCCAGAAGGATGTAATCCTTCTAATAAAAATGATATTCGAAGCTGTCTTAAATTAACAAGTTATAAACCTGGTTCTGGTGGCGATGCCGGACAACAAGATGATAGATATATTTTTATTCAAAATATACCAGACGTAGACCAAGATGCGTTGAAGAAAGATACAA
This sequence comes from Candidatus Aenigmatarchaeota archaeon, assembly GCA_028715225.1. GTDB lineage: Archaea > Aenigmatarchaeota > Aenigmatarchaeia > Aenigmatarchaeales > Aenigmatarchaeaceae > JAHIDZ01. The sequence goes on from JAQUSH010000039.1 coordinate 1,389, forward strand.
AATACAGATTAACAATAACAAAATATGAATGGAAAACTGCTAATAGTCTTACATATTATGATTATGGTGTTGTTATTTCTAAAGTAGTTATACAAACTACTACTCCAACATGTTCATGCGGAGCACTTGTTTGCCAGCCACCTAAAAGGGCATTATGTGAACCAATCGACGGACAGTGCTGTGCAATATATTAAATCTTTATTAACTTCTTATCTAAATAATCATTATGCGTAAAGGTATTACAAGAACAATAGCAATGTTAGGAATGCTTTTATTGTTTATAGTAAGTCTGTTGATTTTTGTAAGCGGTTTTAGCAACATCAGCACAGAAAAATATGAACAGCCAGAAGCAACTGTAAACAAGTGTCCTGACAACTGTAACAACAATCTGGATGGAATAAAATGTCTAAAGATATATCAAGCAGGAGAACTGGTAGGCCAGTTCTGCGGATGCGCACAGAATAGTGATTGTTTAGGTGGTTTATGTGATTCAACGACAAGAACATGCCAATAAAGGATTTGAAGTAGATCCTCTTTTCGCACTAGTAATCTCATTGTTAGCTTTTGCTGCTATTTTGATTGTATACTATAAAGGAAACATTATTCTTGAACTTCTTAGACCTCTTTACAGCGTAGTTTTGAGAACACCATAAAGTTTATCTATAACTTACATTAAGTTAGTTTATGGAAAATAAAGCCATAGCTGGCATCATTATAGGATTGGTAATTGTTGTTGTTCTATCAATTATTATTTTTCCATCATTGTTTTCTGGAAAAAATAGCTTAGACACAGACATAACAGGAAAAAACAGCTGTCTGAAATGGGTAAGTGTCAATTTCATTAAACCAGATGCAGATGGCAATATAATAAGCAAAAGTGGAGATTCTGTTGACATGTTTAGTGCATGTCAGAAATTAACTGGTCTTTACGATCGATATCCATCAAATCATCCGGAACTTGCAGATGATGAGTTTTGGAGCAAGTGCGAAGCAGCCTGCAGAGGAATAAGTAGTTGATAACAATGAATTTAGCTATTGAGAAACTTATTGGATTAGTTATTATGGTAATTATAATAATATCAATGATTCTTTTCGTTTTTATGGGGAAGGGAATGGGATTAAACATTGGAAAAGATCTTGAATTAAGAAATTGCTGTGATGAATTCAGAAATAATGGCTGTAATATTAACGAAATATCATCAATATATTGCAGTGAAGACGGAGTAAAAACAATGGAAACAATAGCTGAAGAAGCTGGATACAATATTGAAAATCTACCTGAGTTTTGTGGTTGCCATGAGAATAGCGATTGATATTTTGTGGACACTAATGATTTTCGTAATAATACTATCAGCATTTCTCTACATTTTTGCAGCACCAAACTGTGAAAAAACAGCAGATGCAACAGCTAAAGCACTTAAAGATGGAATAAATGAAGTTGCTGAAGATTCTTTTCCTGCACACAATGACATGAGTGTTCCAACAAATCCTACAGAATACAGAGAAGTTTTAATACAGATGTGCCAGCAAAATACTCAATGGTCATGGGCACTGTCATTTTGGGGTGGAATGCCAGAATATCAGATTTATTATGAAGAATTCCCAGAAGGGGTTTTCAACGGTGGAAGCTGGTTATGGGATGAAGCATATCCTTGGTCAGGAGGAGGAGCATCATCAATGGTATTCTGGGGTGCATTAAAAACAGGTTCTTATGCATGGAAAGGAGTTGTCAATAGTTTAAAGAAATCAAATTCATTATGGTTATCAGCTAAATTCATATCATGGTCAAATAAATACAGACAAGCTAGAATACTTGCTTTCTTTGAAAAAAATACAGATGAAATGATTGCAATGCTTGGGAAAGACGGAGATTATATTTTATACAAACCGACTAAAGACGGGCTCGAAATGATAGGAGCATTAAGCAGAAGAGATGCCCAATTAGCGACAGATGCATTAAAATCATCTTATTTGGTTAAAACTGTTGATGGAGAAGTGGCAGTCATAAAACAAGGAGGAATGGCTAAATATGTATTAAATGATGCAGACGTGCCAGTAACGATAAGCAAACCAATTAAATCATTTGATGATACAGGTGCAGAAGTTATACATTATCAAGATTATGAAGTATGGTCAAAAAGAGATTCAAGCGGAAATATACTTGAACTAACAACTACAGCTGAAATTGCAGATCCTGCAGCTGAAGGATTTACACAAGAAACATTCAAACCAAGCGATTCTTTCAAAGAATATATTTCTCAGTTAAAAGCTGCTGGAAAAAAGGATGAAGCGCAAGCACTGCTAAATATGTATGCTTTCCCAGACAGCACTGATCTAGGATTAATTAAAAAATTAAGTTTTTATGGAATAAGTGATACTGGATTTTATCAAGAATTATACAGTCCTGTAAAAGGAAAAATAATGACAACAATAAACAGACTAAAATTCGCAGGCTATGATGTAGAACAAACATTCATGGATCCTCATTCTCTTACAGCAATGGCAAAAGGTGTAACTAAAGCAGTTGATGATGATGCAGTATTTAACAAATTAATTAAACCTTCTCTAAGCGACAGAATAATGGTAAAATTAGGAATAACAAATCAAGATGATCTTACAAAAAGCATGATTAGAACATATGTAACTGATCTTCAGAAAAATCTTGCTGGCGGAAGTTTCCTTCATGAAACATCTATCTACAATATAGATAGAATTGTTATGAATAATTTGGAGACAAATCCAAATATGCCATATGACGAACTTATGCAAGCTGTTAAATCAAGCAATGCATATAATAAAATAACATCTTCTGGCAAAGTTTTAACAGATGCAGACATAGATAAGGTGATTGAAAAAGGATATGATACGGCTGCAACACATTTCTCATCTGGTGGTGTTACGCCATCAACTATGATAGATTTTGAAACAGATATGAACGCAGAATTCTTCAAAAGAATAGCAAGTGAAACAGACAGCGCAGATGATGCTGTAGCACAAAGAGCAATTGATGAATTTGGTATAATGTCAGGATTCTTAGAAAAAAACACAGAAAGCATTCCAGCTTCATTAACAACAAAATTTGGAAGAAAAGAAATTAAAAGAATGGTCTACATTGATGGTACAGCTATGATAAATCCAAACAGCTGGGTATACAAACAGGCTATTGGAGAAATAATGACCGAATATTGCGAAGGAAACTCTATGTGTTTGTATTCGCTTGCAACACAAGTTGAAAATCCTTATTACATGAGTGAAAAAGCAGATCAATATTTCATACGTGTTTGGAGAAAGGTACCTGCTACAATGTATACAAGCATACAAGGAAATTTAATGCATCCAACAGACAACCCACGTTTTTATTTAGTCAGTCCTTGTTTTGGAGTAGCTAAAATATGGAAAAACACTAACACAAATACAATTTATATTACTGTAGACAAATGCGATACAGGAACATCAAATTATTGCTATGCAGATGAAGATTTACTGAATCAATATGCAGCTGTATGGGCAGCATTGGACTGGGCTCAGATGGCAGCTAGTTTTGGAACAACCAAATTAGCAGGTGAAGGAGTCAAAAAAATAGCAACTTATGTAAGTGATAAGGATCCATTTACTGTAATTCAAAGCGTAGCAGAATCAGCTATAAGCTGGCCAGGATATCCTTGGGAAGACATGACCTATGAACTTATGAGTAATGGAGCAAAGGCGTGTTTCAGTAAAGGATTTGTTGAATCATTAAGCGATTCAACTGACGATGCTACAACTTAAACTTTAAGTAATAAGATAAAGTATAATTATTATGTCAGAAACAGTCAAAGACATAATGAAACTTATTGCAGAAATCGGTCTTCTATTATTTTTACTATATGTATTATTTGGAGGAAACGGTATAGCAAAATTAACAATGGATTTTTCTGAAATAGCAGAACCTTTAACTATACAGAATGAAATATCAAGAACTGTTACCATAGCATCATATACACCAGGAGAATACACAAGAGCAATATATACAAACGGTAAAGAGCATACTATAGAAATAACGCAAGATGAATATGCCTATTATGTAAATATATTTCCAGATAAAGAAGGTGTGGTAAAAACAGAATACAAAAATTTGAAAAAGATACCGATGTTTTCAGATTGCATAATAGAACCGCTTTCACCTTTGAATATTCAATTGCAGGAAGATGCAACTCGAATAACAATAACTAAAACAATGGAAGAAGATGGCTGTAAAATCGTGATATCATGAGTGAATTAGCTGAAGATTTCATGAAAATGATTCATATATCAGTAATAGTAATAGGCATACTTGCAATATTCTTTGTATTCATACAGTATAATATCATACTTCATTATAGCTACTCAAAGAAAGAAGTTCTGACATTTGGAGACAGCCTGTTAGCTAGCAAATGTTTAGCAGTAGAAACAGATTTAGGAACACTAAAAGCAGTTTTTGATGAAGAAAAATTAAATTCAGATAATCTTGCTGAATGCATAAAATACAATGAAGGGGTAATTAAAATCTACAAAAAGCAAGAGACAGAACCAAACTGGACTATTGAATTAGGTTCAACTGACAAAGGTTCAGACGCTAATTTCAATATAGGAATAAAGCAAGCAGACGGAACAATCATACCCGGTGAAATGGTGGTCAGCATATGAAAGGAATGTCTTTATTCAGTGATCTTTTCATGGTTTTTGCATTGATAGCTGTTTCACTATTGTTTACAGCTTTCTTATGGGCAGTTGTAACGGTCTATACGATAGCTGGTCCTAACGCAAGAGAGATAACAATCTATGCATTTGATTATCCTATAAAAAATGATGGTTCACTTC
>JAQUSH010000040.1 GCA_028715225.1 Candidatus Aenigmatarchaeota archaeon
ATTGTTGATTTTCCGCATCCAGCTGGTCCGGCGAACAAAAGATGTGGTATTTGTTTAGAATCAACGAAAGCAGCTATTCTTTCTATTATGTTTTCCTGACCGACTACTTCAGTAAACTCAGTTGGACGATATTTCTCGGTCCAAATTTGAAACTCATTCATTGTAATCATTTATATATTTATAAGCAAACAATTTAAAATGATATGTATGATTAAATATCCAATTTTCATTATATTGCTTATATCCTTAATGGCAGTGCCTTCATTTGCGCAATTGACAAATCCATACACAACAGATTATCTCCTAGCAGAAGTTGTTCAGACAGGAACTATACAAACAACCGGACGCGTAGAAGATATGACTCTTATATTATCTATACCTCAGGAAGATAATTATCAGACTGTTGAAAAAATAGAAGTTGACAAGGATTATACGATTTACAACGATTCTTTAGGAAACAAATATGTCAGAATAAGATGGAATGATCCGCAGGAAACAAATAAATTCACAGTTAAGACCCTAGTTCTTGTAAAAAGAAGAGGAACATCAGAAGTAAGAAAAATATCAGATTTTATACAACCAACTCAGCTTATAGATTCAGAAGATTCAAACATCGCTAGCCTGGCAGCAACATTCAAAGGAAACAATTTTGAAAGAATATCATCTGCTACTAAATGGGTTGCAGACAACATAGAATATGATATGCAATATTCTACTGTTAACAAATCAGCAACATGGACTTTAGCCAACAAAAAAGGCGTATGCGATGAATTTACTACGCTGCTTATAGCGTTGACTAGGAACATGGGATATTATTCTTCTTACATAGCAGGTTATGCATATTCTAAAAACGGAGACTCTAAGGAAGGATTTATTGCTCATGGCTGGGCTGAAGTTAATGACATGCCAGTTGATCCGACATGGTCGCAGGCAGGTTTCGTGGATGCAACACATATTAAATTTGCTGAATTAGCTGATGCCTCTTACACTCAGGCTTCAATAAATGCAAACGGATTAGGAAAGTTTACAATTGATCTGAATGAAATGAGAACTGATATAAGTGTAATTGAGGAAAAAGACAGCTCATTAATACAGGCAAATTCTACTCTACTTGATGATATGATATACAGCGGCTATGCTGTAATCAAAACAGATGTCAGTGCTAATGGTTGTTATTTGACTAAAGAAAAAATCCAAAGCTGCATAAATGGCGAAGGAGAAGATCTTTTGGATGTCCTTGAAGAGGAAAAGACATACTATTTTTGCAATAAAGCATCTGTATTTTCAATAATGAAATTGAATGATAACTCAATTGGTTCAAGTCTTTACAAATGTCCTATCAATGTATTGCAATATGCAAACGGTGTTGAAACAGTTCCGCTTAGAGTTTCTTTTGAAAGCCCAAGAAGCGTAGAATTGACAATAAGCAAGACTATTCTTTACCCAGGAGAAGAATATGAAGTTGAATCAGCAGAATCACACATATTTACTGACAATGGAGATTATGCCTTTGGGTCTGGAAAGTTCTATGCGCCTAATAGCGACTTTACAATCTATTCTTATGATTCAGGAACACTTGTTTCAAAGAGGATGCAGATTGTCAGCTCTAAATCTTTTGATGCATACATGACTGTTGGAAATTCTGTACAGGTTCATGTTGAAAACCTTTTAGACAGGCCACAAAACATAACAGTCACAGTAGGAGATGAAACGCTTGAAAAAGTTGTTGACGACAGCCAGACATTTGTTTTCTCTAGAAAACCTGGAGCATTCCAGGCCGAAGTCAGATCATCAGAATTTTCAATGATACTTAACGAGAACATCAAACCTAACGAAGTCAACATATTTACCCAGATAATTGATTTTTTTAGAAATCTTTTTAGCGGGTTGTTCAGATAAGTTTTTAAGCCTTTCTACACTATTAATAAATATGGTGAAGTTATGGGAGTAAAAACGAGAGAATATCTGAGAGGATTTGGGCTTACTATAGATGCATATGGGAATCTCGGAGAATATATTTATGATGCAATATTTGATCAAAAAACTTTAAATGGCCCAATGGAAAATAGACATACAATTGGTATGCAGATAATATCAAAAAACTTTAAAGAAGGGGATAGTACTAAAATTTATGATGCGGCAACAGTTGCTGGCATATTAACAGCTGCATCAATACATTGTGCAACTTGCGGAATTTCAATAGTTGCAGTTCCTTTTTGTGATGGTATTTACAATTCTGCTAGATTAATCAAGAAAACATTAAGCGAACGCAATATGAAGAAAAATGCTCAATATATATAAATTAACTTCTAAATACTGTTATGAGAATTGCTATAACCGGAACACCCGGAGTCGGGAAGACACTTCTTTCAAAGAAACTTGCAAAGATGATAAAATATGATGTTATTGAATTAAACAAGGAAATAAAGAAAAACAAATTATATGATTCTTACGACAAGAAAAGAAAATGCTTGGTTGTTGACATAAAGAAAGTTGATAGATATCTTAAGAAAATAAAATTAAAAAATATGATAATCGACAGCCATCTGTCGCACTACCTGAAAAACAACGATATTGTTATTGTTCTAAGATGCGAGCCAAAAATGCTTGAAAAAAGACTAAGAAAGAAGAGATGGAACAAGGAGAAAGTTAGAGAAAACTTAGAAGCTGAATACATAAATCTGATAATCTGGGAGGCCAGGCAGTCGAACAAGAATGTTTACGACGTGGACACGACTAAAGGTAAGCCTTTAAATACCTTAAAACAAATTATAAATGGAAAGGGAAAGAAGTATAAGAAACAGATAAATTGGATGTGATTGAATGGGAAAAGTAAGAGCACCGGCAACAGTAAGAAGAGTTTATGAAAGAATGTTTATTTGCATGAGATGCAACTCTAAATTAAGATCAGATACTCTTAGAGTCAAAGCTGGAAAGGTTAAGTGCAGAAAATGCGGTTACAAACATCTTAGAGCAAAGAAAAAAGATAGAAAGGTATAGATAATGAATTCTTTAGTTCAGTTGATGAGACCTTCAGTAGTTGCTTTAGGTATTTTGGGTGTTATTGTTGGATCATTTGTAAGCGGCTATTTTGATACCTTTGAAATAATAGTATCTATAATTGTTGTATTGTTCATAGCTGGAGCAGGAAATGCAATAAATGATTACTATGACTATGAGATAGATAAGACAAATAAGCCAAATAGACCAATACCATCTGGAAAAATAAGCAGAAAAAATGTTCTATATATTTCGATATTACTTTACTTAGTTGGTATTTCTTTATGTTCTATGCTAAGCATTTACTGCTTTGGTTTAGCAATATTTAATACATTCATATCATGGTTATATTCAGCTAGAATAAAAACGAAATATACATTCGGAAACATTATACCAAGCTGGCTAGGTGCCTCAAGCATATTATTTGGTGGTCTGCTAACAGAAACAGTTGGATTAAGCGTTATAGCAGCAGCTTCAATGGCCTTCTTTGCAAATACAGGAAGAGAAATAGCTAAAGATATCGAAGACATGCAAGGAGATGAGAAAGGTGGAAAGAAAACTGTTCCGATTTTATTCGGAGAAGATGTGGCCAGAGTAGTTATTAAGATATTTGTCATAGTTGCTATCTTGATGACACCATTGCCATTCATATTTGAGTTGTTAAATTCTTATTATATTATTGCTGTTTTGATATGTGATGTGATGTTCATCTATTCTTTCAGATTTCTGAAGAAAAATCCTGCTAAAGCGCAGAAGATAATGAAGATTGCTATGTTTATTGGAGTGCTATCCTTCTTAATTGGTGCACTATAGAAAAGTATATAAAATAAACAAACACTTTCTTAATTATGGATGAGATAAACAAAATAATACAGGAGAAGAAGATAACTCCATCTGGTTGTGAATATCACACTATCAGAGATTTTGAAAACAACGGCCGGCTTAGAGCATTAGTTATCAAAGGAGACAACGTTCTTCATGTTGAATATATTTGTCCTAATTGCGGACACAAAGGTTACAAGAAACAGGAATATGTAAAAGTTTCTAAAGCAGCTTCTATACGATTTGTAGTCGAATGCGACAAATGCAAGTTTAAAATGAAAATTGAAAAATTGAAAGGCGGAAAGAAAAAGAAGACAGAAGAATAGATACACTATTTAAGGAAGCGCTGCAAAATATTTCTTATGCCAGGAAAAGATTTAACACCACCAGCACCACTTTCAAAAGTGGATATAAAATATATAGAAGAACAGGCAAGAAAGCCAGTTACACAAGAAGATAAGGAAGCTGCGCATAGAGAAATGAGAGAACTATATGGACCAGTATATTATATCATGTTTCCACCGATTACACAAAAAGAAAAAGCAGAGGCTCGCAAATATCTTGAGGAAGAATTTGGAAACGAATTAACGACAAATAAATATCTAAATAAAATATATACAAGTTTATGAGCTTAATTTATTATTTAAATTCTATTAAACTAAAGATATTAGTTATATGCCACGGTAGTTCAGTCGGTAGAATGTTGCCTTGGTAAGGCAAAGGTCGCGAGTTCAATTCTCGCCCGTGGCTCCATTTAAATCTTCATGACATTGATTTCTTTATTTCTTTGAACACACTGGCCAGTTTCCATGTTTATTATCAGCTGATCTCTGCATATCTTGAATTTTCCACCGTTTCCGTCAGAAAATATCATGTATCTGTTTCCATACTGATCAACTACGTATTTATCCGGGCTGACAAGTGTCTGTTCATTGAATACAAATGTAAACTCCATTTAATTCACCTATAAAATTATCAGAATTACATATATTTAAGGTTATTTCAGAATCTTTCCGGTTTCCATATACCATAAATACAGGTCTAGTTCAGCTAGGTTCAGGTTGGATTTTTTAGCAATTTCTCGAAGTTTATCTTCAATCTCTAGATACGTTTTCGGCGTAAGAGTTTTAGGCTCTTCTATTATATCGTGTTTGACAAGCAGGTCAACGATGTGAAAATCGATTATAGCATAATTTGTGAAACCGATATTTCTAAGGAAATGGGAGGCCTCTTTCATACCCAATCCTTTGACATTGTCTACAATCCAATCTCTTGTGCAATTGTTTTTTAGTTCATCTTTATGCTTCTTAGCCTCTACGATGTATTCTGCTCTTTTGTTTGGGTATCGGTGGCCGTGTTTTTTTAGTTCGTTAGTTAGTTGCTCTAAAGATAATTTGGAGAAGTCTTTAATACTGTTCTGAATCTTTATCGAGCGTTCTGCGTTGAAGTTCGCTGTAAGTATACAAAAGCATATCTCATTAAACAAATCATCGTTGTTTTTGAACTCTTTCATTCTCTGCGCTACTAGCTTGCTGACTTCGCTCTTCTTTAATTTGTTCAAAGAATTCAGTAATTCTTTCATAAATGTAGATAAATTGTAAAGTTTAAAAACCATTGCAAAATACACATTTATATCCTTTTTCGAACTAAGTTTTAATATGAAATATTCACCTAATACATTGGCAATTTCATTAACAAACAGATGCGAATTAAATTGCAGTTTTTGCTCGAGAGATTCTAGATATGACGATGGAAGCGAATTGGATCATGAACTCGTTGCAAGGACTCTGGTAGAGGCACGTGATCTGAAAATCAAAAGAGTAGAATTCACAGGAGGAAATGCGTTTCTGTCTAAATACCTAAAGCCACATCTGCAATATGCTACAGATATTGGGTTTGAAAGCAGGGGGATTTTGTCTAATTGCAATATAGCAAATCCTTACATGAAATTTGAAGAACTTAAAAGTAGTGGTTTAAACACACTGGGGTTGAGCATAGATTGTGAACATCTTTCTGCCATATATCGAAGCAAGAAAGATATGGTATCTGCAAATAGGATAGTGAAGGACTCTTTAAAAGCTGCTACACAACTTTTCCCAGTTGTAAATGTTAAATCTGTTTGGAGAGACTTGAAGGAACGAAAGAAAAATAGATTTCTGCTGTATAGCCTTGTACAGGAGTTATATGATGATCTTGAAATTGTAAAATTTGAAAATCAGGGCTTAGAAGCAATTTTAATGAATTCCAGAAAAAATAAGATCCTTCTCGAAGAAATCGCTTGTAATCCACTAGGTCGCCATAAGAAAAGTGACCGTGAGAAACTACATTATTCCCAGCTTGGAAATTGCAAATTAGACCTAAAAACTATATATA
>JAQUSH010000041.1 GCA_028715225.1 Candidatus Aenigmatarchaeota archaeon
GAATACGTCTGCTTGCTTTTTATTGTACGGAAAAGGAGGCACAAGTTTATAAAAATAATGTTCGGAGGTTGATAGAATGAGAAAAGAAGAAAAATTGTTGTGGAATAATTGTCCTGAAATTGCTAGATTATTAAAATATCCAGAAAGAGGATACGAACTTACTTATGGAAGTGCTAAAGAAGAAATTTTTATTTGCCCAAATTGCGAATATGAAAAGTCCTATAAGATATATGATATAGTTGCCAGAAATTTTTCTTGCCCAAGATGTGGAGATGGAATTAGTTATCCTAATAAATTGGCTTTTGCTTTATTAGAGCAACTAAATGTAGAGTTTATATTTGAATATAATCCTGATTGGATAAAACCAAAAAGATACGATTTCTATTTTGAATTAAATAATGCAAAATATATATTAGAAATGGATGGTATATTTCATAAAAATGATAAAAAAACAATAGAAACTGATAAATTTAAAAATAAAATTGCCCGAAAGAATGATATAACTATTATAAGAATTAATTGTGATATATCAGATTTAGAGTTTATAGCAACTCAAATCTTAAATAGTAAATTATCAGTTTTATTTAATTTAAACAATATTGATTGGGTAAAATGTCATAATTCAGCTATTAATAGTAGTCTAGTTAAAATGGCGTGTAATTATTGGAATGATATTGAAAATACACAAATAATAGCAAATATAATGAAATTAAGCAAATGTACAGTCATAAAATATTTAAAACGAGGGGTTAAGTTAGGATGGTGTAATTATAACCCAAAAGAAGAAATGAAAAAAAGCGGTATGCTGAGTGTAAAGAGACGCAATAAACCAGTTGTGCAATTAACTTTGAATGGTAAACCAATAAAGATATGGAATAGCATAAAAGAGGCTGGAAATACATTGGGAATTAGTTGTTCTCACATTGCAATGTGTTGTAAAAAAGTATATAGATATAAATCAGCAGGAGGATTTCAATGGTTATATAAATGTGAATATGACCAAAACAAAGAATTAGAATATGTTTATAGAGATCGTAGGGGTAAATATAATAAAAGACAAATAGTTCAGTTAAACTTAAACCATAAATTATTAAAACAGTGGAATAGTATTATTGAAGCAGAAAGAACGTTGAATATAAGTAATATCGGTTATTGTTGTCAAGGTAAATATAACACTGCCGGTGGCTTCAAATGGATGTATCTTAAAGATTACAAGCAATACATAAATAATAGTAAGGAGGTGATCCCAACCTAAATGGACTTCCCAACAATTGATTTAAATAGAAACCCTCCCCATCCAAGATTAAGTATAGCAAAACCTAACAAAGCAGTGATCGGGGTTTTAAAAGAAGCATATGATATTATTTTTAATCCCAAACTTGGTGGTGTCAATCAACTTTCTTTTAAGATTCCCGTAGAACTTGATCTTAATAATCAATTAGTAACCAATCCCAATATTGATAAAATTAAATTTCGTTATTTAATTAAATTTGAAATATCTGATTTAAATTATACCGAATGGTTTATAGTCATTAACCCTCAAGAAAAAGCAGAAGAAGATGCAATATATAAAGAATATATTTGTTACTCGTTAGCTCACGAACTTTCTAATAAAATAATTAGAAGTTATTCTGGCGAAAGTCTTAATGCAACTGAAGTTTTAACAGAAGTTGTTGTTGCTAATTCAACTTGGACGTTAGATTATATAGATGCAACTTTTGATTTACGCTATCGCCAATTTGATGTTTCACAGTCCTCTATACTCGATTTTCTTTTAAACAATGTTTCCGAAGCATTTAATGCACTAATTATTTTTAATACTGTAACCCGTAAGATATCGCTCTATCAACCTCAGAATTATGGGTTAGACAAAGGTTTAACACTTAATTATGGTCAGTATTTAAAGGATGTTTCTACGCAGTTAGACCATACAAATTTTTGCACTCGTTTGCGCCCGTTTGGACGCGAAGGTATTGGAATTCAACGCCTGACACCAACCGGATCAAACTATGTTGAAAATTTTGATATATTTATGGATGGATTTGAGCAAGATGAATATGGAAATGTTTTATCTTCTGCATTATATTTTAGTGACAATTTGGCAAAAGCTCAAACATTATACGAAGAATTATTGGAAATAAAACAAGGTGAATTTGATGCTTTATTAGCTAGTAAAACGTCTTTGCAATCAGATTTAGCAACAAAAACAAGCGAATGGAACGATCTTTATACTGAATTACTTGTAATTTTAGATTCTATAGATGTTAAGCAGGCAAACGGAGAAGATGTATCTGCATTAATTATACAAAGAGATGCTAAACAGGCAGAAATAGATGTGGTTGAAGGCGAAATTGATACTATAAATTCTCAAATTGATGATATAGATGATGATATAGCAATTCTTAATGATGCGGTGTCCCTCGAAAATAATTTTACTGCGGCGGAGATCTTAGAAAGAGACACATTTATTATTGAAAAAATATATGAAAATCAACACATTTATGATGATGAAGATCTTTATGAATTAGCAATAGAAAAATTAGACGAATTAAAATCACCTCCTATTGTTGTTGATATTGATATTATTGACTTTACTAAAATAGTGGAGTGCCAATTAGATTGGGATAAATTAAATTTACAATTAGGGGATATTGTTCGAGTAAGACATCCTAAATTAAATTTATTAATTGAAGCTAAAGTTATTGAAGCAACAATAAATTATGAGACAGAAGAAATTAATTTGATTATTGCCAATATAAAAGATTTAACAGATCAGGATAAGATACTTTCTGAATTAAATAAATCTTTTCATTCTTCTACTACCGTAAACATGTCTCGCGTTAGATGGGACGGTATCGAAGACGTTGAAAACAGCGTTCAAAGTATTTTAAATGAAACTTGGGAAGCCGCTAATATACCCCTTTCTGCTGCTGTAGAAGGAAGTTTAATGGTCGATGGGAGAGGTTTAACTTCTATTAATCATGCTCCGCCTATTGTACCCACCACTAAAGGTTTAAGAATATTACACGGATCATTAATTACAACTTCAGATGGTTTTAATACTGCAAGCGTAGCTGTAACTGGGGATGGCGTGTACGCCCAACGCCTTATTGGACAGATTATCGCTTCTATAAATCTTACTATCACAAATACGGCAGGTAATTTTTTTGTAGATAAAGATGGTGTAACCATAGAAGATATGGACCTCACCATCACCCGTACAGGCAACACCAGCCGCATTCTAGCCAACGCAACCGATGGTTTCAAAATACAAAAATATGTAACTGATTCTTGGGTAGATAAACTGTATGCTGACGTTGATGGCAACTTAATTCTTGCCGGAGAACTAAACGCCGCAACGGGAACTTTTGCGGGACTAGTCCGTGGCGGAAGCATTAAAATTGGCGGCACCCTTGAAGAACCAGTTTTTGAGGTTGATGAAGATGGTAACGTATATGCTACTTCAGGAACCTTCGGCGGCTTAGTGCGTGGCGGAAGTATCAAAATCGGCGGAACCCTCGAATCGCCAGTATTTGAAGTAGACACCCTCGGCAACCTTTATGCCCTATCGGGCGAATTTAGCGGTTCGCTGGACATTGGAAACGGTAGTTTTGTCGTAGACGTAGATGGTAATTTATGGGCTGGATATTCTGAATACGGTTATTTTCATGTCCCACACGATGCCGATGGTGTATTTAATAAATTCCGCAATCCCCTCCACGATTATGATGCGGCCCGTTGGAAGTATGACAACTCCAACTATATTTTCCAAAATGAAGATTACTTTACTGTTTTCTTTAGTGGCCTTGGTAAGTTCCGGCTTTATGCTAACGGAGATGCTAGGGTATACAACAATTTATATGTAGACGGCAATATCTTCTGGGGTGAAGGTGAGGACACCGGCGAATTACCGCCGGGGGGTGCACCAGGCGGAACTACTATTGATGAATTTTTGGAATACGGAATATTTGAATATGATGATGAAGGTGTGCAGTTAGATTTCGTGCAAGAATACACCGAAGAACCCTTAATTCATATAACTCTGCAAGCTGATTCTCTTCCTGTGGCATTAGATACTTCAACTTTTATTATGGCGGCAGAGCATGTAATAGATAACGACAACTATGTAGGTGTAAAAGCAATTCCTGTTGGGACAAGTGTGCCAGCGACACTAACGGGAACTAAAGTTGCTATTTCTGCTGTGTGTAAGGGGGTAGCGTCATAATGACATTGAGTGGTTCAGGGACAGAAGGAGATCCTTATCAAGTATGGACGGCAAGTGATTTGGATGAGGTTAGGAATTATCCAAGTGCTTATTTTTTGCAGAAAGCAAATATTGATTTGAGTGAATATGCGAATTGGGAGCCTATAGGAGCATGGGGGAGTCCTTTTACTGGCAATTATGATGGTGGTAATTTTACAATTAGTAATTTAACTATTTTTAGAAGCACATCGAGCTATATAGGATTGTTTGGATATACAAATAATCCTGTTTTTAATAATATCCACTTAACTAGCATAAATGTAACGGGAAACTGGTTAGTTGGCGGATTAGTTGGTTATAATAGATATAATATTAGTATTAATAATTGTTCTGTATATGGAAGTGTTGAAGATTTATATGATGGAGAAGTAGGTTTACTAGCAGGAAGACTTGAAAGGTATTCTTCTGGTTATACAACAACTGTTAGTAATTGTTTTTCGGAAGGTACTGTTAAGGGTATATATGCTTTAGGAGGTTTAATTGGTCGTTTATGGAATGATGCAACAATTAATCAATGTTTCTCAAAAGCAAACGTAATTTATACAAGTTCCTCTACATATTATGGTTATTTTGGTGGGCTTATAGGGCAAATTGCCAGTACAACAATAAAAAATTGCTATGCTACTGGAAGTGTTTATGGATGCGAACAAGTAGGAGGTTTAATAGGATATGCTAGTAGTGTAATTGTAGAAAATTGCTATTCAATTGGAAGCGTTTCTGGTAATGGAGAATATGATATTCGTGGATTAATTGGGTATAAAAGTGGAACTGTGACTAATTGTTATTATAATAGCGAAACATCCGGTCAATCTGATACCGGAAATGGCGAACCTCGTACAACTGCTCAAATGACGTATCCTTATGCTTCTCATATCGATGGTACTTATGTAGATTGGGATTTTTCAACTGTTTGGGCACATGATACAAGCGGCACCATTAATAATCGTTATCCTTATCTATTATGGTATGCACCCGCTCCCAGATTCAGAAGGTTAACCTACAAAGTTCCTTATAAAGATGAATCTAATAATATTTACTATGCTATCGTAAGGCCAGTTAGACCTACTTCTTAAAATTTGAATGAAAGGGTGTTTTTATGCAAATATGTCTCAAATTAGGGGATATATATACTATATTTGAATCCTTTAATAAAGTTGTAGAGAGACTAAGTAAATTAGATAATGTGCCTATAAAACTAAATTATAAGTTTGCAAAATTATATAATGCAATACAACAAGAGTATTTAAAAATAGTCGAGCAACAAGAAAAACTTATTAATAAGTATGGCGTAAAAGATGCGAAGGGCAAGTTGATTGTTGAAGAAGATCAAGGAAGCAAGAAGCAAAAAACAAAGATAAAAGAAGATAAAATTGAGGATTATAAGAAAGAATTATATGATTTATTTACTTTGGATGTGGAAATAAAATATCTTCCTATTTACTTAAAGGAACTTTGCTTTGAGGGGTTTTCTTTAACTATGGGAGAAATGACAGTATTGCAGAGGTTTATTGAAGAAGAAGGTGAGTAATATTTTAGAAGGCTTAGGTAATCTTTGGACTAAAAACTTGCGCTACAAATGGTCTTCTATTCGCCACTCCAACTCCCCAACAGGTATGACCGCAGAACAATTCGCCAAGTATAAACGCTATATCCCCTCCTCTCCTACTCAAATCAAGCAGATTGCCGAATTG
>JAQUSH010000042.1 GCA_028715225.1 Candidatus Aenigmatarchaeota archaeon
TCTATTTCATGCTCATTGTGCTTCATGACTATGAACTGAAGAGTTATCTTAGGATATTTCTTTCCAGATTTTTTCTTTTCTTCGACAAGGTTTTATATATTGTCGATTGTAGTCTGAAAATTTCCCTGCTTTCTGTATTTTGAATATGTTTCCTGGCTCGCGCCATCTAGAGAGATGTTAAGATCGTCTAGGCCGGAATCTACCATAGC
The DNA here is from genome assembly GCA_028715225.1 of Candidatus Aenigmatarchaeota archaeon. Classification (GTDB taxonomy): domain Archaea; phylum Aenigmatarchaeota; class Aenigmatarchaeia; order Aenigmatarchaeales; family Aenigmatarchaeaceae; genus JAHIDZ01. The sequence goes on from JAQUSH010000042.1 coordinate 210, forward strand.
TTTTGTGTTTTCTTTTGTTAAGAAGAATGCATTTGTGTGAAAATTAACGAACATTCCTTTTCTTTTGGCGTATGAAACCATTTTGAAAAGATCTTTGTGAAGCAAAGGTTCGCCCCATCCGAAAAGTCTAAGATGCACTATATATTTTCCCATTTCGTCTATGATTTTTTTATATTCTTCGAAATCAACTGTCTGAACAGGCCTGCCTAATCTTCCTGCTCCTGTTGGACATAAAGGACATTTTAGATTGCAGTAATTTGTAGGTTCGATCATGAGAGTGTGAGGATAGCCTAGTGGCTTAGCAAGCCTTAGTTTCATTGATCCTTCTATCAGGAAGAAATTTACAAACTTGATAGGTCTAGGCAAAACATATTTTACAAAATAAAACAACTTTGATGATACTTTCATGGACCCACTAAAAACTATATTCAAAACGTAATATATAAATCAACTGAACTTCTGTTCTAGACTTTCATTCAGAAGGCTTTTAAACGAGTTATTCAATATTTAATCTATGCAAGGTTCAGAGGAAACCATAGACGATGTAGCAATAACAAAGATGGCTAAAGGAGCGTTTATAGTATTTATGGGTCTTATGCTAGGATATCTTTTGGAATATGTCATAAGATTGCTGATAGCCAGATGGTACGGACCTGCTCAGTACGGTTCATTGTCATTGGGAATAGCAATAATGAGCATACTTGCTGTCTTTGCAATATTTGGTTTAGAAGAAGGTGTTAGCAGACAAATATCATTCTATAAGGGTCAGAAAGACAAAATACGAGGAATAATATCTTTTGCGCTTAAGACGTCAATTATATTCAGTATAATCTTTGCTGTTTGTTTGTTCATCTGCGCAGAAAATCTTTCAGTCATATTCAATGATCCGAGTCTGTACGGCATACTTCAAGTGTTTGCAATCACGTTGCCGTTCTTTGTAATCTTCAAAGATGCAGTTGCGATAATACGTGGATTGCACGTAGTCAAATACAAATTCTATTTTCAAGATATATTTGCTCCGTTTTTTAGAATACTTTTGCTTGTTTCATTTTTTGTTTTAGGTTATGGAATAATAGGTCCAACTTTAGCTTATTCAATATCAATCATAACGGCAGCTTTGATTTTACTCTATGTTACGCATACAAAGATAATCAAGCTTGTCCCATTTGCTGTAGATAAAGAAATCCGAAAAGAACTAATTAAATTTTCATGGCCACTTATGATAATGAATATATCATCACTTCTGTCAGCTTGGACAAACACAATTGTTCTTGGCCTCTATAAAACAACAACTGAGATTGGTATCTATAATGCGTTGATGCCTACTGCAATGTTACTGCAATTTCCATTTACAGCATTTAGTTTCCTATTCATGCCAATACTTACTGAGATGGTTGCAAAAAAACAAATTGATGGAATAAGAAACATCTACAGCGTTGTGACGAGATGGGTATTCATGGTCAGCTTGCCAGTACTCGTTCTGATATTTTTATTTCCAGAGCAAATAATCAATACTTTGTTTGGCAGTGAGTACGTAGTTGCTTCTTTAGTGTTCATATTTTTAGCAATTGGAAACTTTGTACCTATTGCAACAGGTCCAAAAGGATATACTATTATATCATTCGGTAGAACAAAAATATCTCTTCTAACATGGGTTTCTATACTTCTGATAAATTTAGGACTCAGTTTAGTACTTATTCCAATATACGGATTGGTTGGTGCAGCACTTTCATTCATGATAGCTATGGTTTCAGTTCATGCAATAATGCTCGTTTACGTGAATAGATCATATGGAATATGGCCGTTCTCTTTAAACTACCTAAAATCGATATTTGCCTGTCTGATATCTGCCGGAATCATATATTGGTTAGTTGATGTTCTTACATTTAGCACAACAAATGCAATAATCGCATGTATTGTTTATTTCATCTCTTATGTTACTCTGATTCTTCTATTCAGAGCACTTCAGAAAGAAGATTACATGCTGATAGACAAGTTCAAAAGAAAATTAGGACTTTCCCAATAATTTTTTAAATATTCTTTTCATCTTGATTATAATTCCGTATCCAGTATATTTTTTAGCAACGTATTCATACCCATGCTTGCCGAAATCCTTCCAGAAAGCATCTCTTTTGTTTGACGGTGAGGTTGGTTTGTACAGAAGAGAATTTTGTTCTGTTTCTCTTTTGTCTCGATTTTCATAGACTAAACCATCTCTGATCGCATTAAATATTCTTTTTCCTTTGTTAGTATTCAATAGAACCAATGATACTCCTTTGTTGTCATCAAATTTAGGATTATATTTTTCTATTCCCCAGAAGTCTGCTAGAGTTATATCTCCTGTACGTTCATAATTGGCAAATACGCAAGAATGACATGAAGGCCTTAGCGCTACATGCTTGTAGAAAATATCATTGAACGAATCTAATAAAGAATTCTTAAACAGCGGCTTATGATTTTCAAATTCAGCATATAGTTTGCTGTTATGCCAGCCAGTTTTTTTATCTCTGAATGAAAATGAAGTTAATTTACTTTTCATTTTAGTTTGAAGGACGTTTACATACTCTTTCCAGACCAATGGACTAGGTACGCCATGGCAAACTAAATCTACAAGTATTATTTTATCAGGAATAACATTGTTAAAATATGCTCTCAGACCTGCAACTTGACACGGAGTTCCAGAAAACAATACCTGTTTATTTTGCTTGAAATCTCTTTCAACCTGCAGGAAAACATCACTTAAATCACTCTGAACATATTTTGAACCCTTTAATTTGATTATCTCATTTTTGTTGCTGATTCTTATGTGCTTTACAATAAAATCATTGTCAAATGCTGCGCCGTAGACTACTCTCCCAGAACTTAAAACATGCTCTGCAAGCACAGAGAATACTCCTCCAGATGAGCTAGAAATTCTGGTTTCCTCATTTTTATTTTTTGCAGCAAGAACATCAGGAGCATTTAGAAGATCCTTTCTTACAAGTTTGTTGTTGAAAGGGCATATCTTTCGGCATGTTCCGCAGTTTATGCACTTTTTCTGATCAATGTCTGGATAATCAAAACCCTCTTCATCTGTTTTCATAGAGATAGCTTTGACCGGACAAGAATGCATGCATGCAGTGCAGCCACTGCACCTATTTTTATTTTCAAAAACTCTCATCAGCTACCACTTTCTACTATCTGTTTTAAAAAGTTTGTAGATTTCTCTCTCTCTTTTTCAAGAATCCTGTTAACAGGATCATAATTTATTTTATTTTCTATAACAGCTGGGTCGTCGTTTGTTATTATTCTGCTCTTTAATCCAAATATTTCCAATATATCTTCTAATCTGGAGTTAACCCCAAGCTGCTCTGGAAGAAATTCTGTGAAAAACTGCTTGTTGAAAAGTATGGAAAAAGCTGTTCCGTGGAATGAATTAGTCACAACATATTCTGCCCCTTTGAATAATCCTAAAAATTCGTCTGGTGCAAGCTCGACTTCGTACTTAACTCCTAAATGAGGTGTGTACGGCTTCAGAATAGATATCACATCATAGCCGGTTTTCTTTGCTATTTTCTTTGCGAGCGAGATTACCTTGTCTTCGTGGCTGAAGCAGTAAACCAAGATGTATTTTTTATTATGTTCATAAGGTTTTATTATTTCAAACCACTTTTCTTTTGTTAATAGCATTGTTGGGTCTAAAACAACTTGCGGAGAATATCCTAATAGTTGTTCAATGATTTTTGCTCCCTGATGCTCCCTGACAGACAATTTGTTGTAGTCTTTCAGCAGAGAATAAAATCTACTTTTGTATTCTTCGGGTATCTGCTTAAACCCAAAGCTGGCAGCATATGAATTTTTCTTCTCAGGGTTTTCTAAAAAGTTTAGATAGTATACCTCATCAAAGCCGTTTATTTTATGATTCCAGACCTGATCGCTTCCGCATATGAACTTATCAAAATCAGATGAGATGCCTTTTACTTCTTCCTTTGTACTGCAAGTAGAGCTAAGATTAAAGTATTTTTCTCCAAATCCTCTGAAGTTTTTTAATTTGCGGTTGTACGAACGTCCTCTTAGTATGTATAGCATCAATTCCTTGATTGTTTTGCATGTAAACAGAGTCAGTTTTCTGTTTCTATTCTCTAAGATATTATTTCTGTAGTCAATTATTGCGCATTTAGCGCCTAGTTCTTTTACCTTTTCCTGCAATGCATATGCCTGCAGAGCAGCACCATAATTCAAAGGTCTATGATACGTAAGAATTCCAATCTTTTTTCCCATAAAACTCCTCGTTATTATCTGTATTCCTTTATGAATTCGTCTACCATCTTCTTTACTTCTTCTTTTGTATATGATTGTGCATTTGCACTGGTGTATTCAAAAGGTATTTTTCCATTTTTGTGATCTAATCTTATTACAAATCTTCCATCTTCTTCCTTTGTATGAACAGATTCTTGTTCGTCAACGAGAACCTCATCAAGCTTTTCACCAATATCTGGTTTTGTTATAATTTGTTTATCACTAATTACATCAGCAAGATCCTTGATTTTAACTACCTTCATTTTAGGAACTATTATATCACCATCTTTAGCATATGTTAAAGAATCAAATACAAATTTAGCAACTTCATCCATAGGCATCATAAGCCTTCTCATTTCAGGATGAGTAACTGTTATTGCTTTACCGTGCTTCTTCTGATCTAACCATTTAGGAACAACAGAGCCTTTGCTTCCAAAAAAATTACCAAATCTTATTGTATAAGCAATTTTACCATCATGTCTAACAATGTTATTACCAAGCGCTATAAGATATTCTGGTATTAATTTTGTTGTTCCATAAAGCGAAGTTGGATGGCATGCCTTGTCAGAGCTCATATATACAAATCTTTCAACAGAAGGGCTTTTCATAGCCGATTTGAATGCATTTAGTGTTCCTACGACATTAACTTTAATGCATTGTTCCGGAGAATAATTAGATATTCGAACATGCTTTACAGCTGAAAATACAAATACATAATTAGCAAGACTTGTTGCATAATCCAAGCTTTCAGAATCAGTAATATCAGCTAACATATATCTTACTTTTTCTGTTCCAAATTCCTGTTCTAAATTGAAAAGATTAAGTTCATGATTATCATAAGCTATGATAAGTTTAGGATTGTGTTTAAGTATTTCCCTTATAGTTACTCTTCCCAACGAGCCACCGGCTCCTAAAATCAATATTGTTTTGCCTGTTAACATTTTATCAACTCCAAAAACCTTTTGTTTATCATTCCCATGTTTTTCTCTGTATCAAAGTATTCTTTTGCTGTATTTATATTCTTTTTCGATAACTCATCTGCAAGTTTTTTGTCTTTTAATATTTTTATGATATCTCTTGCCATTCCTTCATAATCATCAATTGGAACAGTGAAATTAGCCCAATCTCCGTTGCTTCCGGCATCCGTTGTTACTGCAGGACAGCCGCACGCCATAGCTTCCATCAGAACCATGCCGATTGCATCTTTTCTAGGAGCCTGAACGAAGACATCTGTTTTTCCGTATAGTGCAGGCATCTCTTTCTGGTCAATACCATTATAAAATATTATAGAACCCTGAACATTCAGTTCAGTAGCTAGTTTCTTAA
>JAQUSH010000043.1 GCA_028715225.1 Candidatus Aenigmatarchaeota archaeon
TGAAACATCAAAATTAGCAGCTAAAACTGTCTGTGCTAACATTAAAAACATAATTGCTGAAAACAAGCATAACTTTTTCATAAAGAAAATTGGTATTACCTTCCTTATATAGCTTTAGGTTAATGCTGAGCATACCCTATCATATAGAGGTTGAATCCAAGAAGTATCATGTCCTTGTTTTTCTAGATCTGGTTTCATCTTAATAAGTTTCTCTGCTAAGATACTCATATAATTAGAAGTTTCTCGTGCTTTTTGCTTATCTTTATTTTTTGAAGCCTCCTCTACTATTGCCCTCGGCAAGCCTCGGTACAACATAATAATAATTGAACGATCAGACTTAAATCTCTAATTAGCTTCGTCAAATGTCTATAATATTTTTGCCCATCCGCTAAGCTTCCATTTGTCTTCAATTAGTCTAGAAATAACAACTCTGTCTGTTTTGTCTGTGCATGCCGGAAGTTTCAAAGTGATTTCGCACCTGTTTCCCTTTGCAGTCTTGACAATCCCGACAGTTCGTCCTGTTCCGATATTTAATAATAATGTTTCACCGATTCTTACTTTCTTTGTTTTATCAAACATATTATAATCAAGAGCCAGTGTATTCAGAACATTTGGAAGTTCTTTTCCAGATACAGAACCTGCCAGAGAATCTGCTTTAGTCAGGTACGGATCTAGCTCTGTCATAACACCTAACAAGCCGCCTGCTCCTGCCTCTTCCAGATTAATTCCTGCTTTCTGCAATCCGACTACTTTTGTTCTAAGAGACTGCCATCTTTCTTTTATTTTTACTCCTGGCTTGATCTCTATCTCGTCTCCTATTTTTAATTTACCTTGTATTATGCCTCCGCCCAATATTCCGCCTTTTAATTTTTCAGGTTCAGAACCAGGCTTGTTGATATCAAATGACCTGACAATGTACATCTTGACTGGTTTGTTCATATCCCGTTTAGGCGTAGGTATAAAATCCTGTATAGCATTTAACAATGAATCCAGATTTACTTTCTGTTTTGAAGACACGGGTATAATCGGTGCATTTTCTGCAACTGTTCCTTTTACAAATTCTTTGATCTGTTTATAGTTTTCTAAAGCCTGTTCTTTTGTAACTAAATCAACTTTAGTCTGAACAATAACGATGTTCTTTATTCCGACTATATTCAGAACCATAAGATGCTCTGCTGTCTGCGGTTGCGGACATTTTTCATTTGCAGCTATCGTGAATATTACGCCGTCCATCAGAGCTGCTCCTGCTAAAACTGTAGCCATTAATGTCTCGTGACCAGGTGCATCTACAAATGATACAGTTCGCACTGCATCGCAAACTTCAAAGCATTTTCCGCACTTATCTTTAGCTGTAAATAGACCGCATTTTTTGCATTTGTATATTGTTGCATCTGCGTAACCAAGTTTGATAGTAATTCCTCTTTTTAATTCTTCAGAATGAGAAGCTGGCCATTTGCCTGTGATTGATTCAACTAACGTGGATTTACCGTGATCGACATGACCCAATGTACCGATATTAACTTCTGGTATTAATGTTGGATCAATCTCTGTCATAACAATCCTTCTTTCTTAGCTATCATTATTGCGTAACCATCTCCCTGATCTCTTTTGTTCATGTCTAATTTTAATTTATCACAAATTTCTAATATTTTTTCTTTAGGACCTTCTATTTCTAAGAAGCGCCCTAAATCTTTAACTTCATCCAAACATATTTCGCATTCATTAAAAATACCTTTATTTCTTATTTTTGAAACAATAAAACTATGAGGAAATGTTACCAAAAACATCTTTCTCATCTTCTCATATTGTTCTTGGTTAAGTTCCATATGTAATTCGTCTGCTTCATAACAATCTTTGGTATCTTCTGAACGAACAGTAATATTTTTAAGTTGTAAAACGATCTTTCCTTTTTTCTTTCTTATTCTCAAAAATGTATGATCATCTAACATTTTCTTAGTTGTGAAATATTCATCGATTTCTTCATAAGGAGTTAATTTTATAAATTTTATTTTATTCAAAATATCTTCATCTACAACTATTTTAATTTCAATTTCTTTTTCGAACTTAATCACCATTATTTCTTAGATTCTTCTTTGTTTTCCTTAGGTTGTATTCCTAGCATCAGAGCAACGTCTCCTTCGCCTTCAACAATCTTGCAATTGACTTGCATTATGTTTTCAGAAACTGTGTTTCCTCTGACATATTTTCTTTTTCGCATTCCTTTGACTTTGTCAAATTTCATCTTTCCTTTGACTTTCTTCATTTTTCCTCCTCTGAAACCTACTCCTTTTGTCAATAATGCTTTCTTTCGCATTGTTCCTTCCAAGTCTTTTCTCATCGGAAATCCTTCCTTGTCAGAACCGCCTGTTAATTCTAAAGAGAATCCGTTTAGACCTACCATAGAACCGTCAAATTTCTGACCTATTTTAACTCCAATTAAAGAAGGTATATCTTTGTCTACCTGATAAGATTTTTTGCTCTTTGGATCGTTTATTACTATTTTCATTTATTTCACCTCAGTTTTTTGTCGCTAGGCGACCACATTCCCGAGCTTGTTTATAGTTAAAATGGAAAGTATTTAAAGTTTTATTGCTAAGTTTATTTATGGCTGAATATGGAAAGAAACCAACAAAAAGACAAAAAGAACTTCTAGCAGAATTAGAAGCACTTAAAGAAAGTCCTTTTGGAGTTACGCTAGCTTCTTTAGAAACAATAGACATTAACTTGGGTGAAGCTCGCAAATATATAGAAAAAATGGCTAGAAAAAAAGGCCCAGAATATGATGTATATAGAGAAAGACTAAAAGACATAAAAATAAATGAACAAAAGAAAAAAGAGAGAAGACCATATCCAATAAAATAAACTTTTATAACCTTCTTACAAATATCTATTATGAGATTCTGGGAAGTTGACTTCGCACGAGGTACAGCAGTAATATTAATGGTATTGTTCAACTGGTCTTTTGCTTTGAAATATCTGAATATATTATCAATAACAGACAGCTGGATTTTTTGGGAAATCTTTCCAAGATTCATCGCAAGCATGTTCATTTTCATAGTCGGAGTGTCTCTTGTATTGAGTTATAACTATACTGCAAACTTTCATTTATCTTACAAAAAGAATATTAAACGCGGATTAAAGATATTTGGCTTAGGTTTGCTTATCACACTTGTAACATGGTTGTTCATACCTCAAGATTTTATATTTTTTGGAATACTTCATCTGATAGGTTTTTCTGTAATATTTGCAACACCATTTCTCAAATTCAAAAAAATAAATTTGTATCTTAGTTTAATTACAATTATAGCAGGAGTATTATTATCTAGATTTTCTTTTAACTTTTCATGGCTGTCTTGGTTAGGTTTTATTCCAAAAGTATTCTCTACGCTAGATTACTTTCCAGTTCTACCATGGTTCGGTTTCGTACTTTTAGGAATATATTTCGGAAATACACTGTACAAACACAATAAAAGAAAGTTCAAAATTCAGGATTATTCAAATGCGAGATTTGTAAAGTTTGTCAATTTCTTAGGCAAGAATTCGCTGACAATTTATTTATTGCATCAGCCGCTGCTGATTCTGATTTTATTTATTCTTGGATATAACACAATATAAAAAATAAAGGGGGGAAGAAATTAAGAGAGAGCATTAACCCTCTCTGTTTTCTCATATGTTCTGAAACGAAGTAACACATCATTTCCAAGATCCATTTTATTCCATTCTGTTCTTTTTCCAGGTATAATAAATTCACTTTCAATATCCGGAACATCCCATCCTGGTGTGTTTAAACCTTCTTTTCCATGTTTATCAAAAGCTAACTCAACGGTGCGGCTATTAAATCTTAATCTTGGCAAAACGTTATATGTTAGTTCTTTTGCTATTTTCCTTGCTGTTTGATATCCTCCAATAGTATGGGAAACCGAAGGATATTCACCATGCATTGGTATATCCATTTCTGCTTTGAATGCATGTACTTTAATTGGTTTGCTTTCGCCAACTTCTGTTTTAGATTTGTGCTTAAATGAATTTCTTACACCTCTTATATCTAGATTCTCCTTTAATTCGGATGCAACTGTTCTATAGTATTTGGCTTCATCTTCAAGTCTCGTTTCTAAGGCTTTTAATTTTGCATAAGGTGCGCCTAAAAAGCTAGACCAAAGTTGTGGAGTAACGAAATTTTTAATAGGTATATTATCGCCGATTGAAACTCCATTTTTTCTCATGAATCGTTCTTCGTCCTCTGTAAGTTTAACTTGTATTGAATCCAAACCTTTGTATAATTCACCTTCCAAGTCTGTCAGTAAGAAGTTTCTATATGCACCAATCTCATTATCTGCTGTATTTATTACATTCTGATCTACTATTCTTGCAGAGAATGAAAAAACCTCTTTGTCAGCATTTAAACCAATCAATTTTCCATGTCTGTTTTTATCAGAAATTACCCATTCTCCTTCCTTTTTTGTTTTTGCCCTTCTGCTCTGATATTGCGGTATGTTTATTATCGCATTTCTGTCTGCTAAAGTTGACATTATGCTTGCCATATCCAAATTTGTTGGTCTGATGTTTCCATTTTCCAAATATGCTGGTGCAGGCTTGCGATCTTGCAAATTATATGCCCACTCTGTTTTGACTTCACTGATTAAATAATCAACTGATTTGCCTCTATTTGTTATTCTCTCCATTTCAGAAGAGTATACCAAGTCATCAATTGTTTTTGCTGCTTTACTCATATTTATCACCTATATTCTAATAGAGTGAAGAAATCCTATGAATTTTCGTGGTTATATTTATCACCACATTATTTATATATGAATAATGATAATTTTCTATATGGAAGAGGCACTGAAAGAAGCTGGTTTAACAACCAATGAATGCAAAGTATATACTGCGTTACTTGGCATAAAATACGGACTAGCCGGTCAGATAACTGAAAAATCCGGTGTCCATAGAAGAAATGTCTACGACGCATTGGAAAGGCTTATACAGAAGGGTTTGGTTAGCTATATTCATGGAAGAAAATTAAAATATTTCAAAGCCGAACCACCTGAAAATTTATTGAAATTAATAAACAATAAAGAGAAAACAATAACAGAAATTCTTCCTAAGCTAAATAAAATATTCCTTAAAGATAAGCCAGATGTCAGTGTTAAGATATATAGCGGCAAACAAGGCTTAAAAAATGTTCTCGAAGATCAGCTATTAAGCAAAACCGAAATATTGGCTTATGGCAAATCAATAAGCAATTTGGACGAGTTAAAATTCTATTTCCCACAATATAGATTAAGAAGAATCAGAAAAAAAATAACAGTAAAAATTGTTCTTGATAAAATGGCCAGAGAATATGAAGATGCTAAAAATATATCAGAAATAAAATACCTTCATGATAATTTTTTTGGCCCTGTTTCCGTGAGCGTATTTGACAATAAGGTCGCTATTATGATTATCACAGAGATGCCGACAATAATTATGATTGAAAATAAAGAATTTTATGAATCGCAAAAAAAATATTTTGATTTATTGTGGCAAATTGCTAAATTTTAGACTTTCTTTTATTCTAACCAATTCTTTTCAACTTTCTCTTTAAATGCATCACTTTAGGATTTCTTTAGCTAATTCAGCTTCGTCTTTCATTCCCAAT
>JAQUSH010000044.1 GCA_028715225.1 Candidatus Aenigmatarchaeota archaeon
AATATCACCTGTTCATATGTTTACAACATGATAAGGTATCTCTAGTTTCTGGAAAATCTCTTCAGCGTTTTTAATCAGTTCCTCATGATATTTCCAAGATTCTTCTGGTTTGCAAAATATGAACTGCTCTACTTTATAGAATTGATGAACTCTAAACAATCCTTTTGTGTCTAAACCATGAGATCCAATCTCTTTTCTGAAGCAAGGACTCATTCCGCACAATTTTATAGGAAGCTCTTTATCATCAATAACTTCATTCATGTACATTCCAGCCATTGGGTGCTCTGATGTAGCAATGAGATACAAATCCTGATTATCGATCTTGTACATCACGTTTTCAAAGTCAGCCAAATCAGTTACGCCTTCATATGGCTCACGTTTCATCATAACAGGCGGATCAATTACAGTGTATTTCTTTTTCATCAGATGATCAATGGTAAATCTTGTTAAAGCATGTTGTAAAAGTGCTAATTCATTTTTTAGTATGTAGAACCCTGAACCAGATAGTTTAACAGCACGATCAAAATCAGCTATGTCTAAATATTCACATAACTCAATATGTGATTTCAGAGGAAAAGTAAACTTTGGTTTCTTACCCCATTCTCTTACAATAACATTTTCAGAAGAGTCTTTACCATACGGCACAGACTCATGCAGAATATTTGGCAATCTCATTAAATTATAATCACACTCTTCTTTCAGAATTTTCATTTTTTTCTCATTGTCTTCTATCTCTTTAGGTATAGAAGATGCTTGTTTCATTTGCTTCGTTATATCTTTTTCAGATTTCTTTAACTGCGAAATTTCTTTAGAAATAGAATTCCTTTGTTGTTTAAGTTTTTCTATTTCTACATTAATGCTTCTCCATTCTTTATCCTTTTCTATAAGTTCTTCTAGCATTTCTAATTTTTCAGAATCTTTTCTTTTTTTCAGATCCTTACGAACAACGTCCGGATCATCTCTGATTAGTTTGATATCTAGCATAGCATCACTTATTGAATAATTTTCTTATTGGTGTTATTATTTTTATTAGTTCTCCTGAAACCGCATTCTTCAGATCTAACGGATGAAGTTTGCCCTGAACATAAGTTTCTTCCAGCTCTTCATATGTTTTAAATTTAAGAGTTCCTCCGAACTTTGTCGGTCTCTCAATTATCAATTCTTTGATTCTAGGAAATATAATCAATTTAGTTATCTGAAGCATTGGATTATCTTCTGCTACTTTCTCTGGGCAGTATGCGTTCTTTATGATAGATTTAATCTGCTCGTCTGAGTCGGTGACAGAAACAAAAGAACCAGGTATTGATTTTGACATCTTCTCTCCAGGTCCTTTCAATGACGTAATCAGAGGAGTATGAACTGCAACGAACTTATGATTTGTAATATTACTTAGCTCACGTCCGAGCATGTGTATCTTTCTTTGTTCCATTCCTCCATAAGCTACATCACATTTCAACGCCTTTATGTCCTGAATCTGCATCAGAGGATACCACATCTGCGATATCGTAGCATTATCAAAATCTCTTGCAACTTCCTGCATACTGCGCATACCGCGGTTAAGCGTTGTCTCTTGCGCGATATTCATAACATCCTTAACGTAACTCGGTTCAAACTCAAAATCAGAACCTAGAACAACTTCAGCTTTCAGTCCGATTGCTTTTATTGTCTTTCTCCATGACTCAACGTCTTTTTTTATTTTTTCTTCCTCGCCTTTTCTATTAAGTAAAGCATGAATATCTGCTAAAAGTATCTTGACTTTGAAACCAGCTTTTTCAAAATCCATTAATTTAGTAATTGTTACAAAATGACCAAGATGCATAGGTCCGTTCGGCTCATAACCGCAGTAAACGATCGGTGTCTTCTTCTGCAGAACTTTAACTAATTCTTCCTCTGTAACGATCTCCTGTGTATTTCTTTTAATTAGATTTAATTTAGCTTCTGCATCCATATCTAAAGGTTTATTAAGATAGATATATAATGATTTCCTTCTAAATTAATTATAATGTTTTTAGCCATTCTAATTTTGTCTGTGCTGTTGGTTTTAAAACATCATATCTCTCAACTATCTGATTTGTTAAGTAGGATATATCTTTAACAATTTGTTCCTCATCTCTACTTGAAGGTGAAAATGCTAAACCTTCAATTTCCATTTGAAATATATCATTGGTATTGCATATTGATCTGTCTACAAGAATGCAAAATGAATTTCCAGTCAGTTCACTTTCAACTAAAAAATATTTTCGTTTTCTATGAAGAATCCTTGATGGGAATTTCTTCATATCCTCTGTAAACGGATATCTATTCTCGTTTCTTTTTACTATACAATTCAAACCAAATTTATCGGTTGCTATTTCTGTATTTGATTTTTTTATAACTGTTTTAGTTTTTCCTTTAGTGCTTACTCTTAGATAATCCTCATCTGGTGCAATGAGATAACTATGAATTTTTGCCCCTTCAAGTGTATAATCAAAATTACCAATAAGCCTGAAACCAGTAATATTTCTATTTCGTATGTCATTCTTTATTCTGTGAAAAACATATTGATCTTTATCATCTAATGATAGCTTAGCTTCTATTTCTGTATTAGAAGATGGAACATTTCTATTGGCTTGTCTTCTACGGTATGATGCTAAAATGTTATATGCCATATCCTTCTTTGATACTATCATTTCGATTGAGGGATCATTCAGAATCGCCTTCACTTTTTCTACTTCCAGAGAACCAATTTTATTTTGTGGTATTTTGATTTCGATTCTATCGTAATTTTCATTGCCGATTTGTTCAGCTGTTAACAAATCTTTAAACATATAGTACTTAAGCTGACTGTCTACTGTAATTCTTAATCCTTTCTTATCGGATGTAACAAAGTGTCTTCTTCTGTAACTGTCTGAAAGATATGGATGAAACGGTATCGTAAATGGTAAATTCAATAATCTTTCGTTAGTTTTCATCTCTGATAATATTTCATTGAATGTAGTTTCTTTTCTATATTTTTGTCTCATGCGCGAATTAGCAATAATTATATCTTCTTTGATTTCAAAGATCCATTTGTCATTTTTCTGAAATTCTATCATTCTGTCTGTTGTATTGTTAATGTATTTTCTTGCTTTAATAGAAAGATTAAATGGAACTTCGTGTTCTAAATTATTAAAATAGAGTGTCTGGTTATAGTCTGTTAAATTTCTTTGCTCGCTCATGAAATGACTAAGTTCTTCTATGATTTCTTCTGTTTTAGAATGATCTACACAATATCTTTCTTCCTTTCTAAGATTCATTATAAATGAATATATACAAAAACATAAATACTTGCATCAAAAGGCGAATTGAAACTAAGAAATCTATTTGTATTGAGATAATTATATAATGATTTCCACGATCACTGTGAATATTGAGAAATTATCGACTTGATACTGCTTGCTGATAAAATACTGCGACAGGACCATCATGACTTGGAATTGTATGTAATTGCCCGGTTGCTTCATAACCGCACTCAGCGACTCTATCAGCAAGTCCGGCAGCATTCAAAAAATTATCTTCTGCCAAAAATGTTATATCAGAATATGGTTTATCAGGAAAGCGCTTTCCAAGACCTCTTGTATATGCATCTAGCAATTCTCTTACTCCAGCACAATTCTTAGTTTTGTGAAGTTCCGCCAATGCTCTTGCGACTTCGTGTGGATTATCACCAACATTCGGATCTGCCAATCTTTCAACAAGTGGTTTTTTGACTGTTTTTTCCATCTATATCACTTAATTTATCTTTGAACAGATAAAGATTTAAACCTTTTTAGAATCAAAAAAAGTGAATATTTAAACTAAGAAATCTATTTGTTTAGCATGAAGGTAGAATGTCTAGGTGGGTTCAGAGAAGTAGGTAGAAATGCAGTTCTTCTAGATTCTAAAGAAAAGATAATGCTAGACTTTGGTCTAAACGTAGAAGACACAGAACCTCCAGTTATGCCTAAGCGGGTAGATTATTGCCTTTTAGCTCATGCTCACCTGGATCACGTAGGATGCATTCCTATGCTTAACAAGTTCAATTGCCCAGTTTATTCTACAGCAGCTACATTTGATCAAGCTCATCTGTTGTTAAAAGACTCACTGAAAGTAGCAAGACTTAAAGGACATCCATTATTGTTCTCAGAATCTGATGTAGAAAAGATAAAACGAAAAGAAAAATTAGTAACTTACGGCCAGATGCTGGATACCAAACATGCGAAGATAGAAATCCATAATGCTGGTCATGTCCCTGGAAGCATAATGTATGTTGTTGAAATCGAAGGAAAGAGGATACTTTATACAAGTGACTTTTCTCTTAAAGATTCAAGATTGCTAAAAGGCGCAAACATAGATGAATTAAAGGACATAGATGTTCTGTTTACAGAATCAACTTATGCATCTCGAGAGCATCCTCCAAGAGATGAAACTGAAAAGAAATTGTATCAGATTGTAAGTGATACTATAAATTGTGGAGGAATAGCCTTGATTCCTGCTTTTGCTGTCGGGAGAAGCGCTGAGATTTTAATGGCTCTTAATTCATTCAGGCCGAAATTCAAGATATACATGGACGGAATGGCACGAGCTGCAACTGAAATATATTTACAGTATCCTGAACTTATCAGAAATCACAAAGCGCTGAGCAGCGCGCTAAATAAAGTTGACATGATTACAAACAACGAGCAAAGAAAAGAAGCAATTAAAGAACCTTGCGCAATAATCACAACAGGAGGATGCTTAGACGGCGGTCCTGCTGTTCAGTATATCAGAAATCTGTGGAGCAGAGAAAATAATTCTTTAACATTCGTAGGATATCAGATTCCTAAGACAGCTGGACGATATCTTTTAGACACTGGACGTTTCGTTAATGAGGAAACTGACTTGAAATTAAAGATGCGGGTGAATTCTTTGGATTTCTCAGCGCATGCTGACAGAAATGACTTATTCAAATTTATCAACAAGATAAGGCCTAAAAAAATAGTCTGCATGCACGGTGACCAGTGTCAAAGATTTGCACAAGAATTAAGAAGCAGAGGATTTGATGCTGAAGCTCCTAAAATTGGAGAAACTATAAATATTTAGTATCTTTTCTTAATAGCTTTCTTCATCGTAACTTCAAGAATATTATTTTCAAACTTAGCACTGACCTTGTTAGGATCAATTTCAATCGGAAGTGTAATTATCTTCTGTGTAGAAACAGCTGAAGCATATTCCTTGTAAACATCTTCGCCTTTCTCGATCTTTGACTTTTTCTTTGCAGCTGAAAGCTCTATTGTCTTGGAAGTGACTTTAAGGTTTATCTCGTCTTTATTATAGCCTGGAATTGAAGCTTTGGCAATCAGGTTTTCACCGTTGTCCATGAAACCTATCTGTATTGTATCTAAAGAAGGAGTTGGGACCTCTACCTCTTTTTTGAACATTTTTTTAAAGGGGTTCTCAAACCACAGTTTCAGCTTCTTATTTTCCATATTTTATCGTTTTATACTATATATTTCAAGAATATAAAATTTACTACAATGCTTATTAACTGGTATATTCTTATTAATTTTATGAATGAAAATATAGGACATAAATTAGAAAAAATACAGAATATTTTTGATACAGATCGG
>JAQUSH010000045.1 GCA_028715225.1 Candidatus Aenigmatarchaeota archaeon
AAGCCCAATAAAAAACAAGGCAGCTAATTTGATAATTGCTTTGGCGATATCTGCTTTTTCTGCCAGTTATACCCCATTCATGAGTGTATTATGGTCATATTTACCTAGTGTTACTTGGTTTTTCATCGTGATGTTTTTCTTAGTATTTGCTATGCAAGTTTTTGGAATTAAACCAGGTGAAGTTGGTGACGAAAAGAAAGGACCTGAAAGATTGTTTGTAAATGGTATTGTTTTATTTGTTTTATTATCAATTGCATGGATGTTAGGCGACCTAGTTCCTATAAGAGAATTTCCTGTAATTGGTTCATTTGAGAATTTAATATTTATAATTGGTTTGCTTTTCATTATAATGATAATTTGGACTGCACTTAAAATTGGAGCAGGCGATGCACCAAAACGTGGTGGTGCAAAGTAAAACCTTAAATATATGAGTATCATAAACTAAAGTGATATATATGGCAGGACTTGAAACATTAATTTTGAGCTTAAGAGAAAGTGGTTTCCCACTAATACTTCTATGGTTATTGACACTTTCAGTGTCATACGGAATACTATCACACGTTGACATACCAAAATCAAAGGTAGCAAGAGGAGTAATTTCTATAGTTGCTGCATTTATGGTATTGTTTGCTGCAGCTTCAGGACCAGCAGCAGTATTCATAGAAAACATAATCACATCAGGAATAGTAATCGCATTCGGTCTTATGACAGTTATAATATTCTTTGAAATAGCAGGAGCAAAATCAGGAAAAGAACATCTGTTTGCTAAACACCCAATATTCTTTGGTATCTCTTTATTGATATTAGCAATATTGATATTCATAGGAGCAGGTGGTTTAGGAATACTAAATATGCCTGATCTATCATCATTGTTTACAGAACCAATAATCGCCATATTATTCTTTATGGTGATAATGGGAGTAACAGTCTGGGTACTTCTAAAAGAAGGAGGAAAGTAAAGTGGCAGATATATTCAGTTCACTAGCAACATTAGGATTTCCTCAGATTCTATTATGGTTATTGACTTTTGCAGTAGTATATGGTGTTCTATCTCACGTTGGAGAAAAAGGAATGCCTAAATCAAATGCAGCAAGAGCAATAATATCGATGGTAGCAGCTTTTATGGTTCTATTCGGTACACCAGCAGCATTGATAACAGTCATGACTAAAATGTCAGCAAGTTTGATTTTAGTTGTTGTCGCATTATTAATTATGATTGTATTTTTGGAAGTATTAGGTGTTAAATTTTCAAGAGAAGTTGAAACAATTGGACTTGATAAAGAAGGAAGACCAGTTAAAACAAAAACTCCAGTAAATGTCAGTTTATTTGAAAAATACATGTTAGAATTTGGAGTAATTCTGTTATTATTAGTGGTTTACATATTCTTTGCATCTGGCGGAGCAGATCTGATAGGAATGCCAAGACTATACTTTAATCAACAAACAATAGCAACATTAGCATTCTTTGGAGTTATAATAGCAGCCATTATGTGGATGATAAAAGGCAAATAAATTATTGTTTGCTTTCCATATCTTCTGAAAGTAGTCTAACATTCTTGCTTAATTCTGGTACAAAATCTTTAAAGACCTTTTCTATAGATCCAATTTTTCCTTCAATAGTTGACATTGAATCTCCGAATTGTTCAAATCTTCCAGAAAGGTTTTCTTCTTTCATATTTACTGTTTTTTCTAACTCTTTTATTGATGCTCTTGTTTCCTGAATAGCTTGTTCTAATTGCAAATCTCGTTCTTCAAAATTAGCAAGTCTTTGCTCAAAGGCATTCCATTTTTCAGCAACTACACCCTCGATTATTTCTTCAAGTGTAATATTTGATTCAGGTGCTTCAAATCTGCTTTCAGGTTCTTCAAATGTAAATTTAGTTTCAGGTTCTTCTTCAGGCTCTGGTCTTGGCTGCTGAACAGGCTGAGGTCTTTGCATCTGCTGAGGCATAGGTCGTCTAGGCGGCATAGGTGCAGCTTCTCCTGTTTCTCTTGGAACTATCTGCATGCTTGGAAATTGTTCCTGTAATTGTGGATTTGGTTCTGATTTCTGAGGACCTGTTATTTTATCTCTAAGCACAGTTCTCATTGCAGCATCAATCTGCCCTGGTGAAAAACCCTGCGATTTTAATCTAGAAGCAATTTCTGGCTCAGACATTCCTTGAGCACCATAACGTTGAACTAAATCAACTGGAATATAAGCTTTTGTTGTTTCTTGTTTTTTTGGGCCAAATGGAAACATATTTTATCGTTCCTCCAATAATCTTTTTACTTCTTCTTTAGTTATAAAGCTTGCCTTTAAAGGGTTGAATAATGATATCATGCTTTCTAATTCCTTGACGTCTGATTTTTTTGCAAATCTTTCCAGGTTCTTGTTGACTTTAGAAACATCATTCTGAACTTTCATAAGAGCCGAATTTACTTCACTAAATTCTCCTTCTATTTTGTTAACATTGTCTCTTGCTTTTTGATTGTTTTTTAGTGTTATATCCTGAATAGAACCGACTTTAGAATCTAAAAGCGATATTTTCTCCTCTAAAGCCCTAAGTCTTCTAGAACTTTCATTCATCCTTCTGACGAGCTCAGATAGGATCACTTGGATATCTCCTTTTTCAGGCATCTAACCACAAAAGTATTATATTTTGATTATTTATATAATAACGAAGTCTATATATAAAATAACGTGATTTTATGGTTTTTGAGGTCGAAATAAACGAAGGAACAATGAGAATGAATTGTCTTGGTTCTATATTCGGTTTTACTGTTGAAGATTCTGATGTTGTCATGGCTAGAACAATTGATTCTTTGATTACAAATAGAAAAGTTGTTGAAATTATTCTTGCTGAAACAAGAGAATATCAATATGATGTTTCTCAGACAGAACTGCTTAAAGAAATAGGAGACGCTATAACTGAAATCGTAAAAGAAAAGAGATTGATATCAATTAAGAATGTTGGACAAAAGCCATGCGATGAATACATACCTAAATGGTATTCCTGGATACAGGATCTTGCTTCTATGCAATTAAGAGGAGATCCGATCGGTGCATATCTTACATTAACAAGAGAAATAAGACACTTGAAAACAAAAATAATGAATTCTGACACAGAATTCGGAAACTGCGCTGAATTTTTCTTAGAAAATTGCCTGATTCCGATTCAGAATATTTTAGAAAACTGCAAATTGATCCAGATTGCAAAACCTAGCTTAACAGGTTATCACGTTGGTGATCGTACAATATATAGAAAAATATTCAGGCCAACTACTCGTCCTAATTTCATGTACACAAAATTCATGTCTCAGAGACCAGTTGGTGAAACAATAGAAAGATACAAGGTTGGAGACAATGAAGTAGAAATATTCAAATTGCCTGGTAAAATAAGGCACGTTTATCACATTGTTCCGCCGGAATTCAGACTTCATGAAGATGAATATGTTCTGCTTGATGGCGCAAGAAGAATACTTGAAGAAAGAAGGCCAAAAGAGTTAGAGATAACTGAACAAGAAAAAATGAGAGAATTATTTTATACGCTATCTAATGATTTATTAAGAGATCTGTCAGACCAGATGTCAATATCTGTCAACGATTCACAAATCAAAAGACTTTCAAGTGTATTGACAAGATATACAGCTGGTTTAGGAATAATAGAATTATTGTTAGCAGACGACAGAATACAGGATATTTACATAAATTCCCCATTAGGAAATCTTCCGATATTTGTTTTCCATCAAGACTTCGAGGAATGTGAAACAAATCTGGTTCCAACAAAATCAGATGCAGACAGATGGGCAACTAGATTCAAACTTCTTTCAGGACGTCCGTTAGATGAAGCTAATCCGGTTTTAGATACAGAAGTTTATGTTCCAGGCGGTATAGCTAGAGTAGCAGCAATTAATCCGAAATTATCTCCAGATGGATTAGGGTTTGCACTAAGACGTCACAGATACAAACCATGGACATTCCCATTGTTCATGAATCAGAAATATTTTGATCCATTGTTCGGTGGACTTATGTGGTTCATGGCATCTTATGGAAGAACATTCTTAGTAGCTGGTACGCGTTCAAGCGGTAAATCATCTTTATTGGCAAGCATGATGCTGCAGATACTTCCTTATTATAGAATGATAACTGTTGAAGATACTTTAGAATTGCCGGTTGAAGCAATGAGAACACTAGGATTCAACATCCAGAGAATGAAATCACGATCAGTTATTACTAAGATAGAAACAGAACTTCCTGCAGAAGAAGCACTGCGTACAGCATTAAGATTAGGAGATTCATGCTTGTTCATTGGTGAAGTGCGTTCGACAGAAGCAAAAGCATTGTATGAAGCAATGCGTATCGGTGCATTAGCTAATACTGTAGCAGGAACTATACATGGTGAATCTGCTTATGGTGTATTTGATAGAGTTGTCAACGACTTAGGCGTTCCACCAACTTCATTCAAAGCAACAGACATGGTCGTTGTTTGCAACAGATTGAAATCACCTGACGGAGTTCATACTTTCAGACGCGTAACAGAATTAACAGAAGTCAGAAAACACTGGAAGAAAGATCCTCAGGAAGAAGGCGGATTTGTTAATCTTATGGAATATTCATCATCTGAAGATAGGTTAAAGCCAACAGATACTTTGTTAAATGGAGAATCTTATATTCTAAATGAACTCGCTAGAAGGGTTCCTGGATGGTCAGGCCGATGGAACTTAGTATGGGAAAATATACAATTGAGAGCAAACATACTTCAAAAAATAGTAGAAATTGCTAACAAAACAAACCAGCCAGAATTGCTTGAAGCTGAAAACATTGTTCAGTCTAACCAGATGTTCCACGGACTTTGCGACAAATCAGTAGAAGAAAATGGAGCAATTGATAGCAAAAGAGTATTAGAAGAATGGAATGAATGGATGAAAAAGCAGGTAAGGTAAAATGTTTTTTTCAAAGAAATCAAAAATAGAAGAAGCGAAAAAGAGATCAGAAGAAGCAAAGCGGAAAGAGCTTGAGAAAATAAAAAAAATTGCTCAAATACAGCTTCCTAAAAAAAGTTTCGGAGAAGAATTCAAAGCAACTGAATATACTGATTTCTTGGCTGAGATAAAAACTAAGCCTAAAACAAAATATGAAATAGCTTGTTCTATTGCAGAAAAAATATTGCCAATTAAGCCAGATGAAAAAACCTATGCTAAACTGGAAGAAGAACTGAAAACAGCTTACATCAATGCAACACCTAAAGGCTCTCTGTCCCTTACATATCTTTCCGGAATACTCGGATTCATGATAATGCTATTTGCAATTTTGATAGGTGCAGACTTTACCTTTGCTATAATTTTGTTTTTGGTTGTTGGCGGTTTTGCTTATTATGTTTACAATTACCCTACAATGCAATCTAGGATCATGAGCATGAAGATGTCTGCAGATACTGTTCTAGCTATTTTATACATGGG
>JAQUSH010000046.1 GCA_028715225.1 Candidatus Aenigmatarchaeota archaeon
TTCTAGGATGGTAACGATTTTAAATATTTAACAATCTCATATTTATTATGAAATTAAAGTTTGATAGTCGAGCTCAGTTCTTTATAACTCTTATAGCAATTGCAGTTGTTTTAACAATAGTTTATCCATATGTTTCTACAGAAGGAGATTTCACGAAAGTAACTTCTAAGATAACTTCCAAATATACGACAAATCCAATAGTCAATGGCATCGTGTATTTTTCTGGAGACTATTCTCTAAAAATTAATTATAATGGAAAAAAATTGTCTGGCGGTAATATATATTTTGCAAAAGTATACAGAGAATCTGGTGCGGTTCCAAATAGATATGATGTAGATGATCAATTATATAAAACATTCTATGGATCAAACACTAAAATTAATATTGAATTTGTTGAGAACTACCCAAGCAATTATTTATATGTTCCGATGGAACAGTTGGATCCAATGTTATTTACATATTATGTAGTAATATATTCTGGAAAAGAACCATATGAATTTAATAAAACAGTTACTATATTCAAAGCATATCAATTCAAATCACTCTATAAAGCATCTAATAGTTATAATGGATCAACATGTGGTACGGTTTGCGATGAACATTGTAATCAAATATTGACACGATGCAAACCAAGTTCTGAAGTATTCGGTGATAGTTGTTTCCAACAGAAAAGCTCAACCTGTAAAAAGAATTGGTTTGGTCAGTGTACTGGTTCTAAAACAATAAACAGCTGGTGTGCTTCGGGCGTTCCCCAAGGTTATGTTCCAGCAGTGAATACAACAAACCCAACAGACTCCTGGGATGTAGGAGTAAACGCAATAATTGTAGGAACTGATAGAGATAAAACAATGCTCTTCAATGGGAAAGAATATTCAATACATATTTTTTCAATCGTATTAGAAACAATAAATGGTGTGACTGTTCAAGCTATTAACGGAACTATAAATGGCGAACGATTTTTAACACCGGCAGGATATACAACTGAATTGGCAGATGGTGTACAAATTAAAATAGTCAATATAGCTGTTGATGAAGCCAATAACAAGAATTATATTTTAATATTATTTACTGCGCCCGTATCTGTATGCACAGACTCAGATAATGGAACCAACTATCTAATAAAAGGAAATGTTAAGATAAACAATGAAATTGTTTGCGAGGATAAATGTGATGCAAATGGTTATGTGACTGATTGTGTTTGTACAAAGATGAGTTGGAATGCAAGTTACTCAAATACATCAACAAGTGGAATTTCAGTTGGTTATACTACAACATCGATGAACTGTAATGGTAGTTATGGTGCAGGCGCTGTTTGTCAAAATGGTGCATGTAAACCAGACTGCGGTAATGGTATTTGTGATAATGGTGAAACTTGTTCTTCATGTTCTACGGACTGCGGTGCGTGCCCAAAATCTTGCGTTTCTAAATATGCAGCATGTAATACAACTTTAAACTGTTGTACGAATTTATATTGTTCCAGCGGAACTTGCAAATGCCAGACAGCGGCGCAGGCGTGCAGTTCTTCTAAACCATGCTGTTCACCACTAAATTGTCTGCATGGATATTGCTCTTCTTCAGGCGCACAA
Source organism: Candidatus Aenigmatarchaeota archaeon (assembly GCA_028715225.1). Lineage (GTDB taxonomy): Archaea > Aenigmatarchaeota > Aenigmatarchaeia > Aenigmatarchaeales > Aenigmatarchaeaceae > JAHIDZ01. The sequence goes on from JAQUSH010000046.1 coordinate 1,587, forward strand.
ATAGTATAAAGTTAATTTTATATAGCAGCCCTGCTTAAAATAATCTATGAAGAAAGGTATTTCGCCTTTGGTTGCAACAGTTCTGTTAATAGCAATAACAATGGCAGTCGCAGCTGTACTAGCCAGCTACGTTCAAAGCATACCTGAGAAGGTCCTGCCAAGCGCTTCATGCGTAGGTGGATCAGTAAGATTCATTTCTTCAGATTATCCAAAATGGGAAAGTGACAGAATAGTCGCTGTAGTTGAAGCAAGAACAGCTACTCTAAAGAATTTCAGGTTCGCAGTTCTTATGACAGACGACACGGTCAACACATATAACGATGTAAATGGTCAGTCGCTTGATTCAGGAAGATCCGGACAAATAAAAACAGAAATCCTAAGCATCTCACCGAGCAATGTTAAAGGTGTACAAATACAGACAAGCTGTCCTGATGTAAAAACAGAGTTTACAGCACTAAAATAAAGACTTAAATAGTCATTACTTCTATAGATTATTACTTATTTTAAATGGAGGTTTGATAAATATGGCAGAAGGAAGATGCATGAAATGCAAAAAATCAGTTGAAATAACACAGGGACAAGAAGTTGTCATGAAAAACGGTATGAAAGCAATGAAAGGCAAATGCGGAACTTGCGGAACTGTTGTCTTTAGAATTCTAGGAAAGGCGTAAGTGTTTTTATGAAGAAGAAACACTTTCCTCTTTTACCTATTGTTATTATATTGGCTACTATCGTATTTGCGTATGCCGTTGTCTCTCATTATTCTACAGACGGTTACGTTAAGGTAGATAAGCTGAGCATAGACGGAAATAACATCATTTTCGGTACAGGCTGCAGAGCTATAGTGGCTGAGACCTCTGAAGAGCGTGCATATGCTATTCAGTTAGGATTAGATAAGACAATAAACAGCCGACCGCTGACGCATGATACATTCGCAGAGACATTAAAGAGTTTTAACATAACATTAGAAGCTGTCAAGATCAAAGCATACGATGGCCAGTTCTATTATTCTGATATGATTTTGTCAAATAATAAGAAAGTTCTGACTTTAGATACGATGCCGTCTGACGCTATTGCTATAGCAGTGCGTCTAGATGCGCCGATCTACGTGAATGAGACGCTTTTGAACGAAATCGGAGAAGACATTTGCTAGTGGATAAGTATTTAAATATTAAATGTGTAATTTTTTTAGTGATTAGATGGCTTACAAGGTATCATTAACGGTCGCAGCGCTTCTTGCACTATCTTTAATGGTAGTTGGAGTATTTGCTCTTGCTAGTACAACAGGAGAATTTGATGTTTCAGATAGTATAATATATGCTAATTGGATAAATGGTTCTAATACAGATCTTGGCTGTTATTCAAATCTTACATCTATCACTAATAACTTGGGTGCAGGCGCAATCAATTTAACTATTGTAAATTTAAATTCTAGTATTCCATTAACTGTTTATAACGGAAATGAATATGATAACACCATACTTATACCGGCTCTTACTACCAAACCAGTATATCTAAAATATGAAACTGGTTCATTGACAGCAGGAACCCATTTGTTTTCTATTGAAATTCGTGATACGGGAAATCCGACAGAAAAAGCAGCTATTTCTCTAAATCTAACTAAACCTACTGATATTGCAAACTTAATTACAGCACCAATTGAAAATAAACGAAATGTTAATGTTGACGGAACGATAAATGTAACATTTGGAATCAATAATACAGAAAGTTACGATCTTATTATAACTGGTGTTAATTATACTAATCTTACAGATGGAACCGGAATAATACTTCTAAATGAAATAAATCTTGGAGCTGGAAGTATTGTTTCTGGTGAAAATGTTTTGTATGGTAGTAATTATACGATAAATAAAAACTGGGCAAATACTTCTGGTTTGTATATAGGAACGGTTGGAATTAATACATCAAATGGATGTACATATCAGTCATATAATTTGCCAGTAAACATAAATCTTACAAATGAACTTGATAATTCTATAGTAAGCATAATCAACACAACTCTAGGAAATGATATGGCTTTACCTGGGGGAGAAATTAATATAATCGTTAATCCAAGATACTGGGATGGTACTCTGGTAACAGGTCTTACGAATGATTCATTTTCAATTTGGATCGATCATAAAAATAACTCAATATTAACAACAGATGCAAAATACAATCTAACTCTAGATTCAACAAATCTGACAGAAAATGTTGATAGCTATACATTAAAAACGTTTATTCCTTCAAGTGCTCTTGGAGGAAATTATATAATATATATCAACGCAACAGATGGATTAAATAGTGATATCGCAGAATATAGTACATTTGTAATAGATCAGACAGCACTGAAACTTACACCAATTAATTGTGGGGATGGAACTCTTCATGTTGGAAATAATACTTATTGTGGTTTTAATCTAACAAACTATGGATACCGAACCGCAAAAACAATCAATATAAGTTATTACCCAGAAAATTGCTTGAGTGTTAATCCGACAAGTAAAAGTTCATTCTTTGATGTTGGTGTGTTAACAAACTATACAGATTATACAACAATAACCGGTTTAGCAACTGGAACATGTAATCTTTGGATTAATGCCACGACCTCAAACAATGTCAAGTGGGATGTTCAAGATATATCAATATCATTCGCAGTTTCAATTTCAACAATTGCACCAACATCAGATAATCCTGTTACAACAGTGAGCAACATAGTTAACACATATTCACACGCTATGACTGTTACAGCTCCTTCGGCATTTGAACTTACACAGGGCGGAACAGCTTCAAAGACAGTTACTGTGAAGAACACAGGAACTTATGTTGAAAAAGCAGTTGCATTGAGCATAAGCGGAATAGATGCTTCATGGTACACAATCGCAACAGGCGAGCAATTATTCTCTTCAGGACAATCTAGAACTTATGATGTATCTTTCAAGATACCAGAGACAGCTGAGCCTGGATCTTACACAGTAAAATTCACAGCAAAAGGTTCTACAGTATCTGGAACAGGTTCGACTACCTTGAAAGTCCTGCCAAATGCAAATACGCAGACACAAATAAAAACAAACCTATCAGAATACAAAGTTTTGTATGATAATCTTTTATTATTATTCAACCAATCAAAAGCATCTGGAAAGAATATCTCTGCTGATATAGAAGGAACATTGAACGAGATAACAGGTCTGATAACAAAAGCTGATTCATATGTTGAATCAGGAAAATATATGGAAGCCTACCAGACAATAGTTCAGTTAAGAGCACTTATGACAAAGGCACAAGAGGGTTTGACAGGAGCTGCTGTAGCTGGTTCAGGATTTAACTTTTCATTGCCTCAGATAACTCCAGAGATAGGTGCTGTTATAGTAGCTGCTATAGCTGTAATAGGAGTTGTAATATATTTTGTAAAGAAGAAACCGAGCAAACCTAAGATGCCAAGCATGAAAAGATCTAGTTCAGGGTTCGGCGACAAGCTTAAAGACAGATTTAAGAAATAAGACTACTTCTATATTTTTATACTTCACTATTGCTAAATATAAGTATGGGTCAGTGGTCCAGCTCGGTTAAGTTTGATTTTTAGAAATGAAAATCAATAACATACGCTGCCCTTACAATCGAAAGATTAGAAAGGCAGATATCACAGGTTCAAATCCTGTCTGACCCACCATCATTGTGATATTATGAAAAAAGAAGTAATAGAAAAAGTAGCTGCTCTGTTAACAGCAGCATTCGGATTGATCGCAGCTCTTGCGTGGAACGAAGCGATTCAAAACTGGTTCAAGAGTC
>JAQUSH010000047.1 GCA_028715225.1 Candidatus Aenigmatarchaeota archaeon
GCTCACGTCTAGGTGTCATAGCAATCTTTCCGTCTTTGTTAAAAACTATTCCTTTTATTCTTTCAAGTTTCTCAAGATTATTGTCTAAAAGCATCTTTGTTGTTTCTTCGCCTTCACCTATCACACCAACATCAAATGTATCATTAAAAGCATGTGGCATTATCGTAACATGATTGCCGCCGATTATAACAGGAACATCAAGTTCTGTTTTAATCCTTCTTGCTAGCTCTACTGCTCTAGCAAACTCTTTAGTTACAGATGATATGCCGACAACATCTGGTTTTTCTCTTTTTATTGCCTCAAAAGTATTTTTTTCTTTGTCAACAATAGAAACATCAATGTTTGGAGAATATTTCCGAATATAGCTAGCTAAATAACCGATTCCTAATGGTGGCTGCCCACTTATTTTTTCAGTGCTAATGTGTGTCAGAGTAAATTTCATAATAGACATTCTCTTTAAGGTTTAAATGTTTAACCGCCTTTGTGCCTGACTAAAAATGGACCTACAAACTTTGAAAGCCTTGTTGGTATTCTTTTCCAGATTTTCGTGAATAATCCGTATCCAGCTGCTTTGCCTAATTCAGAAGTAGAATAAACAGGTATCTGGACGCTCTTTGCTCCGAATGATTCTTTGAAATCCAGCAATCCTTTGTTCTCGCTTGTGCCGAAGTTAAAATATTTGTACCTGTTTTTTAGACTGTATTTTATTGCTTCCCATACCAAAAGGTTATACGGTTTGACATTAAGATATTTTTCATCTGCTGCGCCTGAAAAATAAAGTATCTCATCTTTGTGCATAAGAAGTATTATTCCACCAATTATCTTTCCTTCGTATTCAGCAACGAATAATTTAACGAGATTTTTCTTGTGCATCTCTTCCCACATCTTCTGATAAAAAAGAAGCGGCTCAGATGGTATTCCGTATTTTTTGGCGCTCAATCTCATCTTTAATCTGTGATAAGCACGAAGGTCGTTTTCAGTTCCTTCTCTTACTTTTAATCCATCTTTTTCAGCTTTCCTGATTGCGTTCCTGTGCTTCTTGTCCATCTCTTTCCAAATTGTATCAATGTCAGTCAGTTCAAGGACAGACATGAAAGTATCTGTGTTCTCATTCAGCTCAAACTCTTTGACTATGTCAACTGGAATCTTATCTTTAGTTCTTATCTCTAAATACTTAGAATCCTTTGAAACTCTTTTTGCTTCTGTCAATAATTCTTTAAGGAATTTCACATCTGTGTATATAGGTCCTGCTGCAAATGAAAACGGCAAAGATATGTATCTTTTTCCGAAAATAAAACTTTTCACGCAGAACATCGGAAAGCATCCGTTCGTTGTTCCTTCATTAGTTGAGACGATGTAGTATGGTTTGTATCCAAATGTGTCTCTTATCACATTTCTCCATTCTATTGTATGAAATATGGTTGAATTAGAAAACCTGACAAAATGTTTCCATCTCTCTTCGTCCTGAAGAAGTTCTATCATTTAATTCACACTTCGTCTTGATCCATTCTCAAAACAATATATTTTTCCATGATATTTATAATGGCTGTTTGAAACTTCAATCGCTGCGGCGTCGCATATTGCATATATCTTTTTGTTAGTTCGTTTTGAAAGTTTTTTAAGTTCTTCATCAGTCTTTGGAGGTGATAAGTTTGGGTTCTTATTTCCATAGTGAACTTCTACGATAATATCTACAAACCCGATTCCAGTCTCAAGTTTTGTTTTTTTTCTTCCACCCTGTTCCTTAATTATTGCATATCTTTTACATTGTATAAGCGCACCAGCGCTGGTTCCAAAAATTATTCCATCAAAAGATTTTAATAGTTTTGTTATCCCTTTCTTTTTTATTGTTTTATACAATAAATCTGGTTCACCACCTGGAAAATAAATCATATTTGATTTTTCTATTTTTTGTTTGATATCTTCATATGAATCATCAAAATATGAAAATAATATTTTCTTTGCTCCTAGATTAGTGAAGTATTTTTTCATTATTTTTCTATAATGTTTTAATTTTTCTACATCTCTTGACGTCCAGTGTAAAACAAATATAACCGGTTCTTTAACTTCCTTTAGAATCTTTCTATCGAGAGTTTTCCCAACTCCAGTTTTCATGTTATTTCCACCCTCTAAATAATTCTTCATTAGACCAGCTCTCTGTAAACATTGATTATCTTCGGTATGATTATCTCTGTATCATAATTCTTTCTTATGAATTCAGCTGATTTCTTAGAAATATTCTTGTAGTATTTCTTGTCTGTTTTCAATTTGTTTATTATCTTGACGGGGTCGCCGTGAAGCATGACACCTGCTTTCAGTTCTTTGTGATGATAATTCATCAGTCTCGGCGTCGACTCGTTTAGAATCGTCGGGCAACCAGAAGCCATTGCGTCTTTTGCAGCTAGACCGTGCCCGAAGAAAACACTTGCGTTGTTCAGGAATTTTATTAATTTAGGATATGGAACAATTCCGTAATACTTGATACCGTATCTCTTAAGTTCTTTCCTCATCTCTTCTGTTGTTTTTCCGTAGACAATGAAATCTGCGTCCTTTACTCTCTTTCTCAGATCTAAAAATATGTCAAACCCTTTGCTTGCTTCAGTTGTTGTGTAAGATGCGACGGTAAAACGCTTTGGTTTCTTTTTATTCTTGAACATTTTTGTATTTACAGCATGCTCTATCAGAACTGATTTCTTATCCAGACCGAGTCTTTTCAGGTTGCACATAATCTCGTATGACAATGCGATTATCTTATCAAAAGGAAGCTTCAGTATGTTCTTTTCCATCTTTTCAAACGCATATGCTTTGTAGAAAGGATGATATCTGAAGAACTCTTCTAGGAATAGGAAGTGCAGGTTAACAACAACCGGTATCTTTAATGATCTCGCTGCGAAATATGCTGGTGTGCATACTGTGAACGCGTTCGTGTGAACTATGTCAGGTTTGAACTCTTTCATGACGTTTCGCATTTCTCTGACTTTGAACATCAGTTCTCTTCTTGTCTTAAAATGTATTCTTTTTACTTTGATTCCGTTTCTATTTTCTGTCCGAGTCTTTCCTTTTGTACCGCAAAGAACCATCATGTCTATTCCTCTTTTCTTTAGCTGTGTGACTAAACTCTCTGCGTAGAATTCTCCGCCGCCTACAATCTCAGGCGGATACAAATCGTGAATGTAAAGCACTTTCATTACAGCACCTCAAACAATCCAACGAATATTCCCAGTCCCCATGCAAATGTTCTTACGAAGAATATCGCAAGGAAATATAGGAACTCGATAACAGTTTTAGCTAAACCGTGCGTCTGGTATGCGAAAATAACTAGTAATGATGAAATGAACAAACCTGACAGTTTGAAATAAGTTAAATCAACTGCACCTGCTGCTAGGAATAAACACCACAAACCAAGCAGACCTATCTGGAATGGCATCATCGGATCAGATATTTCGTCTCCTTTTATTTTGTTAAGGTTTCTTTGTGTAAGATAAACCTTAGGAACATTCTGGCCGTATAAGAATTGCTGCTTGAAGTATTGTTTCCAGGTTGCGCGATGATAGTGCCATACGATTGCCTTAGGATTGAAAATCGTCTTTCCATATTTGTTTAGTTTGTAGCCCCATTCTGTTTCCTGCGCTACGCGCAATTCTGTGTTGAATCTTTCAGCTTTAGCATATTTTGCTCTGACGCAAAGATTCATCGTTGGTAATCTAGCTACGTGCTTTGGTAGATGTGCAAATCTGTATTCTAACTCACGTCCTACTAGATCTTGCAGCATGTTTGAGCTTGGCGGATTCTTTATTGTTCCGCCGACTGCTACAACACCAGACACAAAAGAAGAAATCAAACTCTTTAACCAGTTCTTGTCTACGACTGCATCACCGTCTGTGAATGCAACAAACTCTGTCTTGACTTTCTGAAGCATCTTGTTGTATGACTCTGGTCTGTTGCCTTGGATTCGCTCTAGAATGATTTTCTTTCCGTAAGTTTTCAGAATATCATAAGTTTTGTCAGTCGAACTTGTTGCGACTGTGATATAGATTTTTTTATTCTGGTAAGTCTGATTCAGAAGAGAGTCTACGCAGTTTTTGATAGTCCTCTCATCGTTCCTGCTAGTAACAACAATTGTTACAGATGGATTTTTCATTTCTTAGCACCATACTCTTTCTTCATATCTTTCATATGAATTCTTAATTCTTTATCTAGATCTATATTCTTTTTTATTGCCATCTGTTTTATTTCAAAATATAAATCTACTATTTTGTGTTTAGTTCTTTTTCTATTAAATTCCTTAACATCTTTATTGAAATATTCAACCAGTTGTTTAAAACTAGTTTTGTTCCATTCCATTCTGTTAAGAAACTCTTTAATTTTATACTTACTCACAAAATGCCTTATTGGCTCTTCAAATGATAGTACAAATAGTATTATTAAAAATATTGCAAGTGAAAAAATGTACATTCCTACGGCATAGTCAATAGATTTATTCAGTAAGAATGCAGACTGTATGAGCATATTACCTACTAAAGATACGGCCATACCAAGCACAAACAAAGAAACGTCTCTTTTCATCTTATGTTCTCCTTTTTACCAGATATTTAGCAAATGATTTCCCAGCCTTGCCAAGACGAACCATCTCGCTTGGATTAAGATTATGAGTTATTGTATGTAAAACATGTTTAGGAGCTGTGTAGAATCTTACCATTAATTTGTCTTTTATCTTGCAGATCTCTTTGTTAGAAAGATCAGGATAGCTTACGATGCAGTCTAACTGACCGTTCTTGTCAAGCCATTCGCTCCAGTCGTTAGCAGTAATATATTTGTTCATCTTGCACCAGTTGTAGAATTCTGTTCCTGGGAACGGAACTGCCTGCTGGAAGAAAACCATATCAGGACTCAATCGCTGAGCGAACTTGAACGTCTCTTCGATCGTATCATGCGTTTCGCCTGGTAGACCGATCATAAAGCATCCGAATATCTTTAATCCAGCTCTCTTTGCGTTTGAAACAAAATCCTCAGCCATCTCGATCGTTATTCCTTTTCTTATAGTATTCAGAATCGCCTGGTTGCCTGATTCGAAACCGACTATAACCATTCTACAGCCAGCATCTTTCATCGCCTGTAAAACTTCGTAAGGCACATCCGCACGAACGTTCGCAGACCATTTGATATTCAGATCATGTTCTTTTATCAGGCTGCATATCTTCAGAACACGCTCTTTGTCTGTAGTAAAAGTATCATCTTCAACAAATATTTCTTTTACGTGAAGATTCTTAGATATCCATACCAATTCGCGCACAAAGTTCTCAGCTGATCTTGGTCTGAATGCACGGCCCATCAGAGTCTGCGGATACAAACAGAATGTGCACATGTTAGG
>JAQUSH010000048.1 GCA_028715225.1 Candidatus Aenigmatarchaeota archaeon
TCTGTTCAGTTGTCAGCTGAACTTCACCTTGTCTTATTATTTTGTATACAATGTCTTTGATATTATTAGTGCCGAAAGCTTTATTTACTTTATCTTGTGGCGCCCTTGTTCCCTTTTTCGTATCCTCGTATATTTCCCTGGAAACAACAAGCTCATCTACTTCTATGTCCTTGCCCATCTTTACTTCTAAAGCTTTAACTGGATCGACAAGTATTTCAAATTTCTCGCCGCCCTTTGTTATTTTGGCTATAACTGCCTTATCTACAGAGACTCCCATATCTATCTTACCAATATTTCTTTAGTAGCTTTACATTCTCTCCTCTGTATTCGACAAAGCCTTCATTATCGACTACGCACAGTTCTATCTCATTCATCTTTACTCCTTTTTCACCGCCCTTTAGCGCTTTCAGAGCAAGTTCTATTCCAGCGTCTTTGCTCATTTTTTCTTTCCAATCTTTTCTCAAGATTTTCAATGCTTCTGCTGCGCCTCTTCCGATTGCCTGTGCATTCCACGAAGAAAAAGCTGAAGAAGGATCTATTTCAAATAGCTGTGGTCCATTTTCATCGATTCCGCCAAATAAATAACCAACACCATATGGTCTTACTCCACCATATTGTGTATAAAGCTGCATCCGGTCTGCTATTTCTTTTACGCCTCCAAGCACACTCAAAGGTTCATCGTAAGTTAACTTGTGAACCTGAGCCCTTACTCTTGCAAAATCTATTAAAACACGTCCATCTGCTAGGAAACCGGCCATGCCTGCAGCAATGTGGCTGTCAATTTCATGGACTTTGTCGCTTCCGATACTAGGAACAGATAATTCTTCTGCTGGTCTTATTGTAGCAATAACTATTCCAGTTCCAAATACTACACCAACTAAAGTTGTTCCTCTTTTTACCGCTTCTCTTGCATATTCTACTTGGTATAATCTACCGTCAGGAGAAAATGTAACAATTGCTCGATCATAACCCATTTCTGGAATACCACCTTGTATATTAACCACCTCAATTTAATTAACGATAATTTAACTAAACTTTATTCTATTTCTAACTTTATAAAGATTGTTTATCTTATAATCAGTCTTATGTCTTCATACAATCTCTTTCTTCTTTTAATAACCTATCATATTCTGTAGTAATATCTTTCATAAATGGTTTTCCTACCGAACCAGTATCTGGACACATATATTTCAAATATGCTAATCCATTTAGAACTGTTATACCGCCGATAATTATACCTGGCGTTCCGCCTAAAAGCATTTCAAGTCCACCTAAACCAATTGTATAGCCTGATAGTGCTCTTCTTCCCAAATCATATCCAATGAACTTAATTTTTACTTTTGTTTCTTCTTTCATAACTAATTATTTAGAAGCATAGAAATTTAAATCCCATTGATTTCAGTTTTTATGTTCTATAAGAGACAGAGAATATTTTAAAATTTCAGCTGCATATTTTGCAGAAACAGCATGTTTATCGTTGTTTGTTATTTCACAGATATCCATTCCTACTATTTTTCTTTTTGACAGTAATTTGAAATATGATTCGTAATCTTTCATAGACATTTGACTTGTTAGTGGTGTATAACCATAACTTGAAGCAGGAACTTCTCCTAGAAAATCAGTGTCAACTGAAACATAAAGCGGTCTTTTAGATCTAGCAACAAAATTCTTGATAAGTTTTGGATGTTTGTTTTTATTTTGTTCTGTTAAAAAATCTACTTTATGATATTTTTTGATTAATCTCATTGCGCTGGCGATGTGATCCTCAATTTTCATATCAAAAGGATTGTGAGATGCAGAATTTTCATCAAAATAACCTCCAATGTGAAGAAAGCTCGGTTTGGAACATAATGCATTAAGTATAAAACTAAAATTGAATTCATCTAAAAATGGACAGGCGTAATCCAACGGATTGCGGTTCTCATCAAAATCAATCGCATCAATGTCTCTGTCGAATCTTGCATAATCTACATTATGCACTTCTGCAGCTGCAAGCATTGGCGGAACTGTTACAGAATGATCGCCACCGATTGTTACCGGTGTGTAATTTTGTTCATAAAGTTTTTTGTAGAAATCAATATAATTTCTTATATTATCCTTTGTTATACCGGAACCATCATCTAATTGCCCAATGTCAAACAAACCATGGCCATTGTTTTCCCAATGTTTCATAAATTCTTTAGGTCCTTCTCTAAATTCTATTCTATTTTTTCCTCTATTCCATCTATCAATTCTGTTTGTTATTATCGGCGCGGTAACTATTGCAATTTCAGTCATAGCTTCTATTATGCTACATAAAGATATTTAAAGACGATGTCTTATACGACAATCGTAAAATAAACATTTATTTAGTAAGAATATAATTATGTTATGAAATTCAGACAGATTAAAGAGGGTGAAATAAGATTTTTTATTCCAACTGGCCGAAAATATGATGCTGATGTTTTTTACAATGAAGATGCTGAATTGACTAGAGACATATCAGTTTCAGCATTGCAGGCATTTCAGAAATCTTCCAAAAAGAAACTAATTGTATGCGATGCCTTATCTGCAAGCGGCGCAAGAGGATTGAGATATGCTAAAGAAGTTAATGGTTTAGAAAAAGTTATTCTAAATGACAGAAGCCCTTCTGCAGCAAAGCTGATTAAGAAGAATATAACGCTAAACAAGCTTCAGAAAAAATGCGTTATCACCAATGAAGATGCTTCCCTGCTTTTAAGAAAAAACATATTTGGTGTGATAGATTTGGATCCATTTGGTCCGCCTGTACAGTTTTTAGACTCAGCAGCTAAAGCAGCTTTTCACAAAGGATTTGTCGCAATAACAGCTACAGATACTTCTGCTCTCTCAGGAGCATATCCCGAAGCATGCCTGAGAAAATACGGAATAAGATCAATCAGAACAGAGTTCTATAATGAACTTGGCATAAGAATTTTGATATCTTCAATAATATTAGCATTTGCAAAATACAACAAAGCATTTGTTCCTGTTTTATCATTCCCATATCAGCATTATTACAGAGTATTCGGTAGGATAGAGCACGAGAGTTCACTAACCAGATTGTTAGATGAGTTCAAATATGTGAATTATTGCGAATGCGGCGAAAGATCTTTCGGCGAACCAGAGATAATACACAAAAACCACAAATGCAAAACCTGCGGACCAATTTATTTGGGACCAATAAATAACACACCTTTTATTGAAGATGTTTTAGCTGATATGCGAAAAAGAGATTTTAAGCTCAGAAAAGAAGGATTAAAGCTATTAGACATATTGAGAAATGAAACAGAATTATTTTACTATGATTTACACCATCTTGCAAAACTAAACAAGCGAATTGTTCCTAAATTCGATAAAATAATTGAAAATCTGAACAAGAAAGGTTTCAGAGCAACTAAAACTGTTTTCTCTGATAAATCGATAAGAACTAATGTCAATCTAAAAGAAGTACTTAAGCAACTTAAGTGAATCCAAATTCCCAGGTCTTCTTTTTTCATTCCACGGATCTCTGTTCTTTGGATCTAACTCATATATTGTTTGCATAATAACATTTCTCCTTTTAAATTAATAATCTTTACTGTGCGCTAAAGTTTCCTTTTGCTTTCTTGTAAAATTTGCATGTTCCGACCTGTATCCATAGGCATCTAGGTCCTAAACACTGCTTAGTACCGTTAAAATAATGGCATACATGAACAACGTCGCCTTTTCTAACGACTGTTGGACGCTGTGGTTTTAATGTTCTGAATATCATTTTTAATCAACCTCTCATAGATGGCTGGTATCTTTCCATAAGCGTTTCAGCTCCAACACCATCTGGAAAATTAACATGCTCTCTTAGCGTTGGATTATTTCCAAAACAATCCCCAGATGTACCATAACAAATATTACAAAACGGACAATTTGTTCTATCGCAATTTTTATTCATTTTATTCACCTACTAATGTATAAGGATATTTTCCTGTCCCTTTGCATGTGCTGCATTTACCGAATGGACTGATACTGTTACTGATATCAGGCCTTAATTCTTGTCCAGTTCCATTGCAGACAATGCATTTTCCATAACGTGTCTGTATATTCATAATTATTTCACCTCTTTAAGGTAATAACTATTAGGTTGAGCCGATATATAAAGCTATCGCTAATTTAACTACTTTACAGTTAAGAAAGTTAAAATTGTCTAGGTTTGCCAGCAACAAAAAGTCTATAACGCTCGTTTTCGTTTTCAATTTCTTCGATTATTCTTTTGATTACACTTCCTTTTGGATCTGGCATTAAATTTATTCTGTTTCTTATGTCTTCAAAGCTTGTGAATTTTCCCTTTTTTCGTTCTTCAATTACGCTCCACATGTGCTTCTTACCTACACCAGGCAATAATTCAAGCTGATGCAGTCTAGTAGAAACAGGTCTAGCTGTATTGAAGAATTCAACAAACTTAGCTTCATTGCCGCTAACTATCTTTTCAACTAAGAAAGGTATCTCGGATTTTGCAAAAGATGTCAATTCATTTACATCAATTCTTCTTTTGATGTGATCTACAATGTCTCTCTTTCCTTCGCCTATGTATAGTTTGTCGCCGTTCTTGACAATGACTCCTTGTTTGATAACAACTTCTAACAAAGAAAAATAATTCTCACCTATGACCTGAGCTATTGGCTCTTTTCGACCAGAAGCATGCCCAGTAGGCAAAAAATCTAACACTACAACATTATCGTCTTTCAGAAACATAGTTTCACCCTACAAGTATTTTTCGATCAGTTCAAGTATTTTCTTTAGTTCTTCTTCCTTTAAACTGAATTTTTCTTTTGCAAATAATAGTCTTAGTTCATCTGGATTTTTAGGCATCAGATTTAGTATCTGAACAAGTGTCTCTGGAGATAATTTGACTATAGCTGATATGCTTTCTTCAAGCTTTTTGGCGTCTTTTTCGCTTATTTTTGTGAAATTTTTCAAGTGTTCTAAAGCTAGCTTCTGCTCATAATTTAGCTCTCCATCTTTCTCTTTCTTTAGCATTGCTTCTTTAGCTTCTGACATTGAAATTGGCTTTGTTTCTATTAGCTTCATAAAGACACCTTAGAATACTTATTCTCTAAAGTTTTTAAATCTACCTTCTGCCCTGGTGCTTTTTCTGTACAGTTTTTCCTCTTTGCACAATCTTATGGAATCTTGCGCAAGAAGGACAAACATACATCTTCTGCCTTCCCATATGTATGTCATTTCTGTCAACTTGCTGTAGAATTGTAGGATCAGTAATTCTGAAACCTCTGAATTTTACGAATGTTTTGTATCTAGGCACCTGTCTTCCACAATAACCGCATGTTACTAAAGACTCATGTCCTCTAGATTGAGTATGTGCATATTTTCTTGTAAAT
>JAQUSH010000049.1 GCA_028715225.1 Candidatus Aenigmatarchaeota archaeon
CGTGAACTTAACCTAAAACAAATAGAAGAAATTAGTAAAATCATAGAAGTTGAATGCTTTGTACATGGAGCGATGTGTGTTGCTGTTTCTGGTCGTTGCTTTACTTCTCAATTCTTACTTAACAAAAGCGCTAACCGTGGTGAATGTCTTCAGATGTGCAGACGTTCTTATTCCATAAAAGATGCGGATGGAAACGAACTTGCACTAGAAAACAATAAGGTAATGTCAGCAAAAGATCTTTGTTCATTACAATTTATAGAACAGCTTAAGAAGTCTGGTGTTAAAGCTTTCAAGATAGAAGGACGAAATCGGTCACCAGAATATGTAAAAGTTGTTGTTTCTATTTACAGGAATGCTTTAGATAAAACGCTAACTAAAAAAGAAATTGACGCATCGATGGAGAAACTTAAAACAGTATACAACCGTGGATTCTCTTCTGGATTCTATTTAGGTCCGCCAACTGATGAAGATTTTTCAAAAACAGAATATAGCGAAGCTACTGAAAAGAAAACATGTTTAGGACGCGTAGAAAATTATTGGCCTAAAGTTGGTGCAGCTGCGATTAAGATAACTTCTGGTCACGTTAAAGTTGGAGATGAAATTTATGTTATCGGAAAAGAAACTGGTGTCATTAGAGTAAAGGTTGAAAGAATAGAAGTTGATCATAAACCAATCACTGATGCTAAACGTGGAATGATTGTTGCAATTAAGGTTTCTAACTGCAAACGCGGCGATGAAGTTTTCTTAATAGAAAAATGTTAGACATATGACGAACGGTGATGTTTATCTCGCTACAAAATAAATTATATATGTGAGTTGTCTAGAACCGCTCTGTCTTGGTAGAGATACTAAAGATATTGTTGGTGAGGATAATCGCAAATACTTTCATAACTTTGTTTGTGAAAAATATGGAATAGAATCTACTGAAGTAGACGCATACATTATACTAAGAAATTCTCCGGTAAAACCATCTTACGTCATTTCTAATCCGTGTATAAGAAAACCAGAATCTGAAGATGATGCTGCCAATTGCTGTAAATATACCGGAAAGAACGATGAATGCATGAGACACTACCTAAAACTTATTCATCTTGCTGATACCGGTGTTATACCTCTTGAGAAAGCTGCAAACCTTAAAAGAGGCAAAACCTATATAGCTGAACTTCCTCAAAATTTATATTGGAAATTTATACAAATTGTTGATGGAAATCGAAACTGTCCGCGTGAAAGAAAGAAATTATTTTTATCGGATGTAAGAAAAGTTTCTGGAGCACTTGAAGAAAAAATATTAAATGATATAACGACACACAAAGAAGAAACTAGAATGAAGCTTGTAAATTTCGTCAGAGAAAGAATACCTGACATTGGCAAAATAAAATTTAATGTGCGTGATGAAACAAAAAGATACAGTATTGCAAACGGCATAGGCGATGTACTTCAGGCACTTGAATTGATAAGAAGTCCTGAGTTGATTCCTTTGAAAACGGAAAGTGACGGATTGTTTTGGTATTTCTTAGCAAGCACATCATGGGACAGCGGGGAATATGTCGTCATGACTATGGACAGCGGCGGAACAAATGTAGATCTAATAAATTCGGATATTCGTTCAGATACTGAAGTTAACGACGATGGTTCGCGTATTAGCGGCAGTGTCAAAAATCTATTAAAGGGAACAAAATTATCACCTAAAGAATCAGTAGCAACTCTTGCAAACATGCTCGATGATCATAGATGGTTAGAATGCACAGGAAAAGAACCGCCTAAAGTATTTGCTTAAATTAACCACTTACCATTCTTGAAAACTAATTTACCGTCTAAGAATACTTTACCATCTTTCCTCAGATCCTTGACAATATCCCAGTGCAGTGCTGATTTATTTGGCTCCCCGCATTGTTTATAGGCCATTCCAAATGCCAAATGTATTGTTCCACCTATCTTTTCATCAAACAATAAATTCTTTGTGAACTTCGTAACTTTAGGATTCATTCCAATTCCAATTTCACCGATGTATCTTGAGCCTGCATCTGTATCTAGCATTTTAATCAAGAAATCTTGATTCTTATCTGCTGTTGCTTTTATACATTTTCCATTTTTGAACTCTGCATAAATATTAGTTACTTCTACACCCTGTCTCACTGCAGGGAATGTGAACTTGATGTGTCCGGTTGTTGAATTCTTAACAGGTGCTCCGAAAACTTCACCGCCTGGCATGTTTTCATGTCCATCGTCCATGATGAAGCTCTTAGGATATATTTTCATTGTTAGATCTGTATCCTTGGAAACAATCCTAAAAATCTTTCCTTTGTTTAAAACAGCGCACATTCTTTTTAATTTCTTAGATATGCGAGGCCAATCTAAGAAGCATGCCCCGTAAAAGAAATCTTCGTACTCCTCAAGAGACATCTCTGCATCCTGGGCAAGTGCATTAGTTGGTGAATCTGTAGATACCCGGTAAATCTTAGGCTGCGTATTCACAATATAATCAGTAATTTTTCTTGTTATCTTGTTTCTAATAACCATCTTAGCTGGATCTACATTTGTCATCTCTCTTGTATTCAATGGAGAACCTATTCCAATATATTTTTTAGTTTTCTTTATTTCGTTCCAGTATGCTGTTGGGAATTTTGTTAGCTGTTCTTTGTTAGCATGTTTGTAGAAGAAATATGTTGTTCCTGGTATTGACATCTGAACTGATGGGAAAGCTCCTTTCAGTATGCAGAGTTTGTATATTTCTTTTAATAGCTCTTGCTCATGCGCCTCCCCAGAAATTATAACTTTTTCTCCTTTTTTGACGAATGCAGAATAATCAACTAATACCTTTGCAAATTTTTTAGTTCTGTCTTCAGCCATTATAAATCACTAGATATATTCTTTGTTAATTTAATTAAACCTTTTCCGGTTAATAAATACATATCTTCTATTCGCAGGCCGATTTTCTCAGAATGCAGACCAGGTTCTAGTGTAAAAACATCTCCGACCTTGAAAACATCTTTGGATTTCGGGGATATTCTAGGTCTTTGATGCGTTTTCTTTCCAACACCATGCCCTATTGAATATGGAAACTTTAATCTTGTGTGTTTTTTAAGATATTTTCTAGCTGCTAAGTCAGCTTCTGAGCAAGGCGCACCGACTTTTATTTTTTTCTCTGCTATTTTCTGAGCATTTTTCAGAAGCTGATAAAGTTTTATTTTATTTTTGTCCGGTTTGATGCAATATGTTCTTGTTACATCTGTTCTGATTCCTTTATACCTAACACCAAAATCAACTATAACAAATTCATTTTCTTTTATTTTCTTATTTGTAGGATGAGGATGTATGTTTTTGAAATCAGATGAACATATTATAGAATGAAAAGCCAATCCATCTGCCCCATTGCATATAGCGCACTTTCGAAGCTTTGAAGCAATCTTTTTTTCAGTTATTCCTATAACAATAACCTTTCTTGCTACTTTGAATGACTGTTCTGTTATTCTGACTGCTTTCCTGAGTTTATCCATAAAAAATAATTAGTCTACCTACTATTTTAAAACCTTAAACCTGTTATCTCTTAGTATGTTAATCGGCGTCGTAGGAAAACCATCTTCGGGAAAAAGCACATTCTTTAAAGCAGCGACTTTAGTAGATGTTGCTATCGCTCCGTATCCATTTACAACAATAAAGCCTAACTTCGGTACGAGCTTTGTTCGTGTAAAATGTATAGAAGATGAATTCCACACGAAATGCAATCCTAGGAAAGGATATTGCGAAAAAGGTATACGTTATGTTCCAGTAGAAATGATAGATGTAGCTGGTCTTGTGCCTGGTGCACACGAAGGTAAAGGACTCGGCAACCAATTCTTAAACGACTTAAACATGGCCGATGTTTTAATTCACATCGTAGATATATCCGGATCTGCTAACGAAAAAGGAGAAATTATTGGAGCTGGAAAACATGACCCGGCTAAAGATGTTCGTTTCTTAGAATATGAAATTGACATGTGGTATCTTGGAATTCTAAAGAAAGGTTGGGATAAGTTTGCAAGAAAAATAAAACAGAATCCGACTAAAATTGAAGATGAGATAGCTAACCAGATGTCATCATTCGGAGTAAAGCCGATTATGGTTGAAGAAGCATTAAGCGACTTGAAAATAAGCAAAGCTGACCCAACACTTTGGACGCCAGAGCAATTAAAAGAACTTACAACTTATTTGCGCAAGAGAACAAAACCATTAGTGATTGCTTGCAATAAAATTGATATTCCTGACTCGCATGAAAATTTTGAGCGCCTGAAAAAAGAGTTTCCTGATTATTTTTTCACTCCGTGCTCAGCTGAATCTGAACTTGCACTTAGAGAAGCTGCTAAAAAAGGATTGATTAAATATCATCCTGGTGACTCTGATTTTGAGATTCCTGATAAAAACAAATTGAGTGAGAAACAAGTAGCTGCATTAGAATTCATAAAGGAAAATGTTTTAAAGAAATACGGTTCTACTGGTATACAGATGACTTTAGATGCAGCTGTGTTTAATTTCTTGAAGTATATTGCAATTTTCCCTGGTGGTGTGAATAAACTTTGTGACAAAGATGGTAACGTGCTTCCAGATTGTTTCCTTATGCCACCTAGTTCGACTGCTCTAGATTTTGCTAACAAGATTCATACTGATCTTGGAAAGGGTTTCCTTTATGCTATAGATGTTAGAACTAAAATGAAAATTAAAGGAGAGCATAAATTAAAGAATAGAGACGTAATAGAAATTGTTTCTTCAGCGAAATAAAAATAAGAAGCCCCTTGCGGGGCAATTTGAATTATCCTAAATCATCTTGTGTAATTACTGTCACATTTCTTGGATATCTCATTCTTTGAGCTTTAGTTCCAACGACTGTCTTTATTCCATTTCTTGCGCATATTTCAACCAAAGTCTGATCTATGATACCATCAAGTATCAGTACTTTTGCGCCAGATTCTCTGATTGTGTTTCCTATTTCTTTCAATGGAACTTTTCCAATTGGCTCTAAGTCATCAGTCAGATAATATGCAGCTTTGCTTCCGGTCATCTGAGAAATTATTTCTTTGTATTTATTTGCTGTCTCAGGACTTAATCTGCTATTTCTTCTTTTTTCACGTCCTTCATCTTTCTGTGTTTCGACTACATCTTCATATTCGTAGTCTTTCTTTTCTTCTCTATAAGCTGGAGTTTCTACTTTAGCAGATCCATTTGTACCATTTACTTTCTCCTGATGGAAAGGAACTTTTTCTCTTAATGCTTTGAATATTTCTTTCTTAGTTAATTCTTCTACTTCCTTGCCAGCTGGAGCGCTTGCCACAAAATCTATCTCGCATGTAGATGACAATTCTTTTAA
>JAQUSH010000050.1 GCA_028715225.1 Candidatus Aenigmatarchaeota archaeon
CTTGTTCTGCACCGTGAATTGTAATTGCGCATACCTTCCTGATTTTACTGATTCTGTTGAAGATTCTACTTTTGAATAGACGTCTGGGTTGGAAGTCATCTCAGAGAATCCGAATGTTGCTTTTGAACCGCCGAAATTTATGCAACCAGATACGACTACTACCGCTAATAACAATAAAACAATTAACTTTCGCATAAGAATTAATTAGGTTTTATATATTTAAACGCTAGGTTTTATGCTGACTGTTTCATCAGCTGTCATTTTGTATGTATAATCTGTTATGTTTGCAGTAACAAAGTATGACTGTTCTGGTAATCCTGCCCCGTCTAAATCAGGTGCTTTGAATCGGCAGATGATCTCAGGGCTCTCTCTCTTTATCAGAGTTATATCATTCACATTTTCATAAACTACGTATCCGTCTTCTGTTGCTAGAATAACATTTGCATTGATGTTTGAACCTGTTCCTGAACCTGCGCTAGATGTTGTTCCCTCTGCCTGGAACTTTCCATTGCAAGGACCTGCTTTATCTTCCTCAGATAAACCTGCTATCCAAGATGCTGGAATTTTTAGTTTCATTGATTTCGCTTCAACTGCAGGATAGATTCCTGTTCCTCTGTCAGCAACCTGCAATGAAAATTGTATTGAGCTATTTGACTGAAGCGGCATTGGTGTTTTCCAATCAAAGTATACTTTAACCGGACCGATTCCTACACGCTGGTCTGAATCTGTTCCTTCCCATGCCTGTCCTGATCTGTCAAACTCTCTCTGTCTTTCTCTAGAAATAACTGCAAAATCATCATGTGTCATTGCCGAGAATACATAGTCGACTTCCCATTTTATAGGACAATCTGCTTCTATGTTTCCTATCTTATTGTTATTAGGTGCGTTGAATGACCATTCTATTCCTTCACCCTGCAATGGAACAAGTTCTTCGAAATTCTTATAGTATATTCCCTTGTCCAGAGTCCATCCTTCTGGTGTAAATAATGCTGCATTAGGTGAGCATATTCCCCAGTTGTATAATTTAACAATAACATTATTGATTGATTGTTTTGTATCCTGATTCTTTAGGATATATGATAATGAGAATTCATTTTCTGCTGTGATCGGAGGTGTTGGTATTACATCTATTTTGTCGATTGTGATTATATCAGCACTTTCTTCTATTGCCGATGTTCCTGTTCCGAACAGATTCTTCAATCCTGGGAATTCCATTC
This sequence comes from Candidatus Aenigmatarchaeota archaeon, assembly GCA_028715225.1. Taxonomy (GTDB): domain Archaea; phylum Aenigmatarchaeota; class Aenigmatarchaeia; order Aenigmatarchaeales; family Aenigmatarchaeaceae; genus JAHIDZ01. The sequence goes on from JAQUSH010000050.1 coordinate 1,218, forward strand.
CTGTGCATCCAGAGACAGAAACTATCAATACTATTGCTAAAATCGGAACAATGTATTTTGTATTCATTCAAACACTCATTTTATTATTGATTTTTAAATATAAAAGCTTATTGAATAGGAGCTTCCAGTATCGGGAACTCTAATCGCTTGTCTGTTTCATATCTGTAATCCAGATCACCTAGCAATAAAGCTGATTTGTCTACAACTCCTTCTGGCAATATGCCTTTGAAATTGAATGTAAATGTAGCCACTTCACCCTGCTTCAACATTCCTTCTTTCGCATTTAATTTTGCTGTAATTATATAATAATCTTGATCGCTATTATCAATCGCTGGTTCGGCACCTATTGAGTTAACACTCACTAATCTAGTATGACTTGTTATCTCCAATGAACCATCTTCCACATATTCCTTTGGTACCTTTATTCTGAAGATCGCGCCGTTCATCAGATTGCCAGTTCCGGTGTTTGTTATAGTTGCTGTACCGTATGATGTCTCTCCGTCTCTTAGCGGCTGTGCTTGCAGCCATATACTTATCATAGCAGGTCCGCCATTGTATTTTGATTCAACTGACTTTGGCTTTATCTCATTGTTAACAAGCTTGTCCATATAAATAGTTGAATCCATTATTGTAACCGGTGTCTGTACATCTACTTTATAATTGAAACTGTACTTGATTATCGTCGAAAGATAATAACTAGCGTAAGTGTAAACTGCTGTGTATTCATTGTCTATGCAAACATCACATGAAATTCTTTCATACATTGTCTTTGGTTCTACTGTTTCTCCTTTCTTGTGTGTTATTTTAACGTCGCCTCCTACAGTCTGCTCAACATCTTCCGGATATTTGCAGCTGCACTGATTAATGTATTCATATTCGGAAGTTCCTTCTGACCATTTGCTGAAATCTGTTGGATCACCGCAAATAAATAATAATAATTTTTTATCCCCAGGAACACTTACTTTGTTATCTTCAGACATCCATAGACAGGATTCTAATTTTACTTCATTTGTTGCCGGATTGTCAGCGCCTGGGCATGCATAGAATCTGCATTTGTCTTTCGCAAGATCTGTATATGTGCACAGTTTCCTCTGCGAATCAGTAGTAGCTTTCTCATAGCAATCCAATTCACTATTGTAAACTGCTCCTGTTTTCTTAGGATTCTTTATCTTTGGATCTAACAAAGTAACATTTACATTCTCTGCTGTAAATGTTCCCTGGTTTTCAAGTATTATAGAACCGATCAACGGAGAAGATGGATCTATCTTTGGAGTACCTGTATTGTAATTTACTGCGTTGAACTGCGTTAAGGCAATGGATTTTTTGGTAGCATCTTCACTAATCTCTGCTTCTCCACGTAACTTCTTTTGTTGCTCCTCGTAATAGCATGCAGGGCAGGTCATCATCAGCCATGCATCGTTTATTCCCTGGTTAGCTTGTTCAATTCCTTTCATTATAGGTTCAAAGACAACAGCACCGTAATGTTCGACTGTCGGCCAGTATTGTCCGAACACTGCGCTTCCTGCTGTTCCTGTGTAAGCGAATGAAAATATGAATAATGCTACAACAAGCATCATAACACCGACGTAAGGTCTTCCTTCTCTTCCTCCCATCCATCCAGACACTAAAGCTAGCGCCCAGAACATCATGAACATTATCGAGAATGCTTTCAGTGCTTCAACTGTCAACCATGATTGGAAGATAAGTAGACCTGCGAATACCATCAAAAGTATGAATAATATATTTCCAGCAGATTCCATCGCATCTTTATAACCAGCTACTGTTTTGGCTCTATTTTCACCAATTATTTTACTAGCAATTCCACTAGTCATATCAACGTCAACTTCTTTTCTCTTAGGGAATGTACAGAAGAACGCCAGAACTATCAAATAAATAGGAAGTGTTTCACCGCCAATGACAATAGGCCATATTCCAAATGTTAGAAATGCCTGTGTGAAACCAGCAGCGCTTCCATCAAACGTCAAAATAGACCACATCAAAGCTGCTAAACAGAATCCTATCAATAATCTCATCCAAGCCTCTGTACCTTTCCATGGCTGGTCTGTTGAATATGATGTCGGCATTGAGAAATATGCTGCAAATAAAACTACTAATGATACAACTGGATAGATGTATGTAAAATTAAGAACGACAAACATAACTATGAAAAGTTTTACAAAGCTCTTCAGTATCATTTTCCAGAGTCTTGACTTTACTTCAGTTGCGATCATTCCGTTATATTGTGTCTCTGTTATTCTTGCCATCTAAATCATCATCTACCATATTCCCTTTCTGCTTTGATTTCTCCTCTTCTTCTTTCGAATCCTCTTTTTGCTTCCTCTTTTAGTGTTTCTTCTTCCTCTTTTCCGCGCTCTATTTTGAGTTTCTTTTCAACCGCTTCTCTAGCTTCATTCATAACATCGTATTCATTTGGTAAAAATATGTAAAATGCTAGTAAGAATAATGCTGCCCCAAGCCAATTTTGGTGGAAGAAAATAATTGCAAAAGACGCTATCGCACAGACAATAACTGCTTCAGTAAATCTGCTTTTAATCTTAAGATCAATAGTAGTTCTTGCGACTTTTTCTCCTTTGACTATTTTTCCGACATCTCTGCCAGCTCTAAATCTAACCCGACCCCATCTGCTTGGTGGAGGTAACAATGGTTCTTCAACCTCCCCAGGTAAATGTATAACACCTTCTCCACGTGTACCAGCTGCAGCCTTTTCAAGTTTTAATAGTGCTTCCTGCCGCTTTCTTACTCCTTTATCTTCACCGTATTCTTTTTTTATTCTCTCTTCTTCTGCGCGCTTGTTGAAAAAATCATTCAGTGCCAACGTAGCACCACAATTAGAACATCTATCCCAGCCATCATCATTCTGTGTTCCGCATCTAGGACATCTAACCATCAAACCACTAAATTACATTAGTAAAAAGAACTATTTATATCTATTCAAATGTTAAGTAGGCGCTCTGTATGTTGAATCTTGATCCAGATTCAGCTGTAAACTCAACATAATTCGTACCTTCCATAAGAACTGCAGAGTCAAAATCCTTGAAAACATTTGACTTGCTCTTAGCTATATTGAAACCATTTATTTTAACTATCAGATTTCCGGTTCCGTCTTTGCTAGCTATGAATAGATTAAGCCTAGGCTTACCTGGAATATATGATAAATTGAAATCAACTGTCTTTTTGACAGAATCGTAGATATCGCCGAATATTCTAGTCTCTACTCTGTAGACTGTAGGCGCCCATATCCTCCATCCAGAACCACCAGCTTTTACAGTAACAACATTATCCTCATCAATCATGAAATTCTTGTCAAATTTAACTTCTCTTATACCCTTAGGCGTTACATTGTTGTAAACAACATTGCCATTTACCTCAATAATCAAAGATCCATAATCGTTCGTATCTTTAACATCCAGATAAACTCGACCATTCTTAAGTTCAGAAAGCTTCTTTACATCAAACGTAGCTGAATCTTCCTTCTTGCTAAACATACCAGAAGAGACATTAGATGTTAACTTTACAAATTCGCTTCCAGCTTTATACTCAGCCACTATAAAATTAGTGCCAAGGCTAATACGCGTTTCCTGATATTCAGATACCGAACTTGACGGTTCCTCGGTTGTCGTGATAAATCCGCCGAAAACCATCATTAATCCTAACATGCATATAATCGCTACTACAAGCACTGGAATAAAATCTGGCATCAAATCACTATAATAATTTAAGCTATCACTGACTTAAATATATTGTATGAAATCGTCTTTTGACCCTAAACATGACATCGGTCGTTTAACACCTGAATCGTTAGATGACTTGTTTATTCTGAAAGATATCATTACACCTAACTCTTTGGTAAAGGCGAAAACCTTGCGTTCCGTCCAGGTTAAGCGCGGCGAGGATGTAGAGAAGGTCGGAAAGAAACCGGTTGTCTTAACGATT
>JAQUSH010000051.1 GCA_028715225.1 Candidatus Aenigmatarchaeota archaeon
AAAAATGGGATTTCCTAACTTCAAAGTTCTTTCTATGATTAATGGCAGTTTGGCACAAATTGGAAAATACATGCTAATTGATCCAGAAGAAGAAGGGGATATAGATTTTGACCGGGAAGAAGAATCTGAAAAACCGAAGAAAAAAGTCAAGCCGAAGGAAGGCACCTTTTATCTAAATCTTGATCCTAAAGATGCACTTTACAGACAGCGCATTATTAAAAAGCTCCATGAAGCAAATGGATTCAGTGAAGTTGATAGCGATGAAAAATTCCGAATGATTGATAGCGGAACTAATATCAATGCCCTCAAGGAAATATTGAAAATGAAATTATCCGTTAAGAGATGTCAGGATCCTAAGACACTATATGATGCAATCCACCGATTATCAGATTTGGTAATAGACTATAGCGATAAATATAGTGAACTTGCCGGAGAAGACGCATTTGATGAGCTTAGAAAAAAGGCTAAAGAAATACCAAAAAAATATGGGGGGCTCTGCAAGAACTTGGATATTGCAAAAGAAATGACAACATTTTACATAGATATGGAAAATAGTACTATCATACCAGTTCCAACCAGTACCGTTCCGAAGAAATCAGTAATCGAAATCCAATCCGGATATCTAATTAGAGAAGAAATTGAACCAGTTGAAATTGCAAAGCAAGGCATACGGAGGGTTCATGAAAATATTATAGAGAATCTTAAGAGAAAAATTAAACCATACGTGCTTGAAGAAATTGATTTTGAAGAAACTAACTCGGCGGCAAATCTAATACGTTCTTTAGCTATACCGACAACATTATTTAGGGCATACGGTAATTACCTATCCTCATACGAGATAATAGATGATAGAGGCAAGAAGAGAAAAACTAGTAGATTAAGAGATTTGCATTATACTTATCCTAATTTTAGAAATAGATTTAGTATAAAAAATCTATTTCCACTGTCAGTTGAAAATGAATATGATAACTATGCATGGTCCTGGAATGGTGCTCATTCACCAGTTCCAATCAATTTCAACACATCTCCAGATGAAAGCAAGTTCTTATTTGTCGGGCTCAATAGCGGAGGCAAAAGTACGCTCCTAGAATCTTTGACCATGTCATATATTCTTGCATCGGCAGGCTTGCCGTTGCCAGCTGATGAGATTATTCTCCCGAAATTGAATAAAATAGTTTACTACAATAACACCAACAGATCAAGTTTCGGGAAACTAGAGACAGAAATGCGAGATGTAGCTAGAATAATAAAGAATGCGGAACGAGGAAATATGATTATTATTGACAATTTCTTCGAAGGAGGCTCGGCCCAGGTAACTGCCCCAGCGGCCGGAAAATTTCTAGATGTGATAACTGAAAGCAAGGCATGCTTCTTTGTAGAGAGCCATGCTCCATTGGAATTGGATTATTTTGCAAAGAAAGGATGGGTGATATTGACTCCAGAATATAGAAAAAAGAAAGGACGCATAGAGCCAACATACAGAATAGCAAGAGGAAGACCGAATATGAATGACATGGAAAAATATGGTAAGCAATTAGTCGACAGTAGTCTCATTGAAGCAGGTATTGATGAAGAAGACGCATAGATAAAGAACATTTTTAAACAACTTCTCATATTATCTTTATATGAAAACTGCTGAAAAATCAGTAAATAAATGGTATGCAAATCCGGCTATACCGATGGTGATTGCACTAATACTTTTTGGAATAATTGCTCTTGTTTACATGGGTTTAATTGATCTTCCAAACTTCAATCTCGATGATATAGATCATCAGCTAGATGGTTGTTCTACAGAACCAGATCCACCATGCTGGAGCAAACAGGGGGACGGAGAGTTGGATCCAGTTGTTACAGGAGTCTATGTATACAGTTATTGTGAATGTCCAGATGGTACAAAATTACATACTGAACTCGGAAATATGAATTATTGTCAGTGTATTTAGAAAAATCATTGGTGCGCTGTGCGAGATTAGAACTCGCATTGCAATCTTATTTTTGTGTAGAAATTTAATTTGTGATTAGAATATCAGATATTTCGATTGAATTCATCTAGTTCTTTTATATGTGCCTGTGCAAGTGCAACCTGCAAATAGTCAGCACTTATTTTTTCTTCGTTCAAGGTATATGGAAGCATTGGGTCAATTGCGTTAAGTTTAAGTAATAGAGTATCTCTTGATGTTCTTGCTAATTCCTCCAAAACTCCTCTTTGTAGAATGAACTGCGTTTCCTGATTTATAATTAGAACATGATCCTCGAAAGAATCTTGAAAATAACCGATTTCAATGTTTTTATCTTTATACAATTTTTCTTCTTTTGGTAACATACATATTCCCTAAATATATTAGTATAGAAAAGAATTTAAATGGATAATAATTGGTGCGAGTGAGGGGATTTGAACCCCTGTTGTAAACTTTTTGCGAAATTCTTGGCAAGCTTACGTACTAGCCAGACTATACGACACTCGCTCTAGACAGAATTACATGGGCATTATTTAAATCCTTTTCCATTCAAATTTTAATTATGGGAGTTCGCATTATACGCCAGAGGACCGAGAGACAGGTTGGACCAGTTACAGTAATAGAAAAACATAAAAGTCAACCAACTAGCGATAATTACACCTTTCAGATTGAAACTGCTCTTCTAAGGGAGTCTTATAAATATCTATTGAGCATGGGTCGAGATGAAAGCTTATTGTACATTGGAGGGACTATAAATCGCGAGGAGAATTTGATCACTGCAACCGATATTTTTCTGCCGGAAATGTCCCGCAGAGAAACTGGAAGAGTTACAGCTGATAGATCATCTACTCATGATATTATGACATTATTAGACGAGAAGAATCTTGCACTAGCCGTACTTGCTCATGTACATCCTGGTATTGGGCGAAATTCAGTTTATCCATCTTCTCTGGATATACAGACTCAAAGAGGTTATGAGGCTTGCTATAAATCAATTGGTGTGATATTTAGCAGGAATAACTATTTTAGATTTTATAGTGATAGATTGAAATTTAATCTTAAATTAGTTGGATCAAATATAAAGAAGGTTGATGCCGAACAACCCATTTATTATTTTGTTTGATTTAAATCGGTACGCCGAATGCATCTGTGATTTCTTGTATCTTTCTGTATTCAACTATAAATTGCAAACCTTTTTTAGTTATCCTGTAATAAATGTGACCTCGTTCAGTCATCATTTCTAAGAAACCGTTTTCAATCAGAGCATCAAGGTACATCTTAAGTCTTTTGTGAGATAAGTTAGCTCCATAAAGAATATGAGTGGATTTAGCTTTTCCGCCTTTTCTGTGAACAAGTCTTAGAATATCTACCAGAATCTGCGTCTTTGTTCTCCTCTCTTTCATCAGAATCTACCTTTCTTTCTGCTAACTCTGAATATCATCCAGAACATTGAAAGGAATCCGCATATCAGTGCTACGTGTGCTATTACTACCATCCATTCGCTGAATGATGTAAAGAACATAAACATGTGATAAAGACCTAGCATAAGGAATGATAGCATGACTAGCATTGAGTTTCGTGTTCTGTTTACAAACCAGTTTGCAGTTGATCTGAATATCACATAAGATATCAAGAATAATGACAGTACGTGGAAATATGGGAATCCTTTGTACCAGTAAGGAAGGAACAAAGCAAATTTAAGATTTTTAGGGAGATAGATTAAACATAGTAATGAATATGATATCAAAGAGCATGCGTAGTATATCCAAATGCCAAAATCTCTAAATGATGAAAATTCTGTGAACATTGTTGTTAATCCTTTGATCAAACTAAGGTAGGTATAGAGTTCAGTTATACCAAATACCAAGAAACCCATGCTCAATGATGCAAAACTCAGGTACATGTAATAATGCTCTTTCTGTTTTGCGAAAGTATAGCTTCTGTAAAAGTAGAAACTAACAAGAAAACCAATCATGCTAGCTAAAATATAGATTATTGGTTGTATGCTGAAAAACCACTGCGGTATCAATATCAACATATTTCTATATTGATTAATATGTTAATAAATCTTTACTAGACCATAAGTCTAGATTCTATCTTCACAAGTGGTTTATATACTAAATTACAACTCTAATTAGATTCCTCCGTAGATAAGGTGTATAAAAAATGACATTAAAACTATGCCCGTGTTGCGGGCGCATTGGCGAGTACAATATACGTGTACTTACTGAAACAGTTAGAGGTGCGAAGAATGGAAGGCTCATCTGAAGCATTGGGATCCTATTCGGGAGAAATTCACGACGATCAAAGTATTGTGTGTGCATCTGCTGTATGCGGTAATATGTGTTCTATGCACGGTTGTTGTCCTTCTAAACAATCATTTGGAACCCAACTTACGATAAGTGATGGTTATAAAAGTTTTAATGTAGATGGTTATTGCAAACGTCTTACTATTTAATCGGCCAGCCGACTAGCGTAGTTGGTGTGGCATCATCTATTCTTACTTTGATAAACTTTCCAAGAAGATTTCCGTTCATATTTATAACAACTTGTTTGTATGCAAAGTTTCTGCCAATCCACTGTCCTTCTTTCTTTCCTCGTTCTGTAATCAATATATCTCCGCTCCAGCCTATCCATTCTCTGTTTTTCTTAAGTGACATATTTTCAACTAGATTAGTTAATGTTGATGTTCTTCTTTTCATTTCTTCAGTGTCTAATTGTTTAAGCTGCGCAGCTGGGGTACCATCTCTTTTAGCAAATCTTGAAATATTAACATAATCAGGCTCTATTTCTTTTATTAGTTTTAATGTTTCTTTGAACTGTTCTTCTGTTTCACCAGGATAGCCAACTATTATGTCTGTCCATATTGTGCATCTGAAAGCATCTCTGAACGCTTCAACCAGGTCTTTGAATTCTAAGGCTGTGTACTTCCTATTCATTGCTTTTAATATTTCATCGCTTCCAGATTGTACAGGTATGTGAATAAATTTATACATTTTTTTGTTGTTGAAAGAATTAATTAGCTCAGTAAGAATTGGTTTGATGTTGTTTGGATTCATCATTCCTATCCTTACCATAAAGTCTTTTGGTATATCATTTATTTTATTCATCAGATCAGGCAATTGTGATTTGTCATATTCATCTAATCCATATGCGCCAGTATCCTGGGAAGTTATCCATATCTCTTTGCATCCAGATTTGCTTAT
>JAQUSH010000052.1 GCA_028715225.1 Candidatus Aenigmatarchaeota archaeon
TGGTATAAGAATTGAAAATCGGGTATATCAGGAAGGTCCATTTTCAAAGGTTACATTATTCCAATTATGGCCAGTTTATTCTAAAAAACCAGAAAAGTTAAAAGATTTCTTCAGAGATACAAGGGAGATAATTCATATAATTCCAGATTCATTTATAACGCCAGGAAAGGTAGGACATCTTGCTGTAAGAAGACTTGGCGGATATCATCGTGATTGTGATGGTGAAATCGGACCTGGAAGTTCTGATAGCAGATCATCCGATAATACAAGAGATTTAACTTTATACGGAGAAGATAGAAAAGATCTTATAAAAATGCTGAAAAAAGCAATGACAATTACTAATATGCATAAAGAGGATCATGTTGATTATGAAAAACGTAATCACAGTTCTTATGCATACTGCATTAAAATAGATTCTGAACAGGCAGAGGAATTCGCAGAGATGGCTGCTAAACGTTTATAATACCTTTAAATAAATGCAACTCACTATATCGGCGCATGAAAAGAATAGCTGTTTGTTTGATCCTGATTATTCTGATTTCAGGATGTGTAAAAGAATCTGATGTATATGTAAGCAAGGTTATAGACGGTGATACAATTGTTTTATCAAACGGTGAACATGTTCGATTGCTTGGTATCAATGCGCCAGAGAAAGATGAATATTATTATAACGAGGCTACTGAGCGTTTAACAGAATTAGTAGCATACAAGCAGGTCAGACTAGAATCTGACAAGACAAATAGAGACACATATGGGCGTTTGCTGAGATATGTTTACGTAAATGACAAAATGGTCAACTCGAAACTTTTAGAAGAAGGCTGCGCACGATTATACATATTTGAATCTGACAAGAAATATGAAAAATCATTTATTTACGCTGAAAATTACGCAAAAAATCAAAATTTAGGCATCTGGAATAATAATCATTAGATATCTAAATTAATAATCAAAATCAATGTGTTTTCTTATATCTTTTAAAAGATTTGTTAATTTTTTATCTAAATCAATGTCTTTAGAAATTTTATCTGTCTCTACTTTTAAATTATGAGCATAAACCATTTTACCATGCGCACTATGTGACAATTCAAAACCAAAATTAATGGGTAGATCTTTATTTTTATCTTTGATTTCTTGAAAGATTTCTTTAGTTTCTTCTTCTGTTTTTTTTGGGTATAAATGACTGTGATATGTTGCCGGGTTAGATAAAATTGAAAGAATGTCGCCTTTATATTTCGGTTTGTAATTATCTTTTTCTTTTTCATGTTCTTCTAAAAGTTTCTTAGCATGTTCTCTGGTTTTAATAAAATCATCGTAACAGTATGCTTTTGGATCCATGGGTTGGTAAAAATTATACTCTCCACCATTATAACGAATCAATAATGCACTTTCTATCTAAAAAAGATTCTTGTCTAAGAGTAGGTTCTATATGTTCGCCTATAATTTTTAATGCTTTTGCATAACCTTCAAAATCTTTTAATAGTTTAATATATTTGTTTAAACACTCATCATATATTTCTGACATAAAAGTAATACGATAGAAAGAGATTTAAACATTAATTTTAGGTATTCTACTTTTTTCTATAAACGATTATTTGTGAGACTATCATTGCAGTTGTTATAATACCTACGCCTTGTCCAACAATTAAAACCCAATCATTTTGAAGAAATCCATGAATCGTCCAGAGAATATAAGAAACAAATGCAAGACCATAGAATAAAGTTGATAGTCCTTCGGTAGATTTACGTTTATAATTTAATCTAAATTGATCCGGAAATCCAATTATTTTTACAAGGATGCCAATTACAACAGTTAAAACTCCGATAACTGTAGCAAAAGTTATTGTAGTTATATCCATACGACTAATTATTTTATATTTTATTTAAATGTATCGAAAAACCTTAAATTGAACACATATTTTAGACAATAGAAACCTTTTTATATAGAAAATTTTAATTTTAGTTATCCGTTAATTTCTAACGGGTGAGATAAATCCTTTTTTAGGACAACGGCTCAAGAGTTATGAGTTGTCCTGAACCCAAAATTTCTTTAAATATCTAAAAACTAATTATTATTATGCCAGTCAATGCCAAAGGTTCTCGTCGTGAGAGAGAATTGTTAGAAAAACTAGTAAAAGAAGGACTTATGGTGCACAGAATAGCTGGTTCTGGCAAAGGTGAAGACGCTATCTGCGATTTAATAGCAGTTGACACAGCTGGCAAAGTGCAATTAATAGAAGTCAAATCTAGAAAAAAATATTTCTACACAAAAGACCACACCGAGCAGCTTACAACATTGATAGAAGCTGCTAAAAGATTCAATGCAACTCCAATTCTTGCAGTTAAGATAAATTATCAGGACTGGAAGTTTGTTGATCTGAAAAATGGCATACCGGCTAAGGTTTAAATCCTTTTCTATCCCTATTAATTTAAGGTGAATTGTGATGGAAGATTATAAAAATAATTTTATTGGATTCTTATTAGAAACAGGAGCTTTGAAAATAGGTGGAGATTATTCTTTAAAGAGTAAGAGAATATCGCCATGGTTTGTTAACATAGGAGATTTTAATGACGGTAAATCTACTGCAACCCTAGGAAGATTTTATGCTGATTCAATAATTAATTCTGGTGAGAAAGTTGATATTTTATATGGAATTCCTGAAAAGGGAGTTGGACTTGCAATTGCAACTTCAATCGGAATGGCTGGAAAGGGTAAGAATGTTCCGTGGTTTTTCACAAGAAAGTTTGCAAAAGATCATGGAGAATATTCAAGTCTTTCACAGGCTGATAGAATAAAAGCTATGACAGTTGGTAGAGCGCCAAAAGACGGACAGTGTATGGTACAGTTAGATGATGTTTTCACAGCAGGAAATGCTAAATATGAAGCAAGAGCAGAATTGGAAACACTTGGTGATTTCAGATATCCATTGCTTGCTATAGCAGTTGATAGACAAGAAGTTGGAATTGATGGAAAAAGTGCTATCGAAGAATATGAAAACAAAACCGGAACAAAAGTGGTTTCAGTTGTAAATGCATTAGATATTGTTACATTTCTAAAGGGGTATCTTGCTCCTTCTGCAAATAGGGATGGTATATACGGAGCAGATGGAAAAGTTTTACTTAAAGATGAAGATATAGTAAGAGGTGTAAGCAGAATGACTAATTATCTTAGAGTTTATGGTACAGATACAGCACATGAAACATTAGGAAAATTCCCAGAACAAAAAATAGTCGGAAGAGATAAAAGTATAATACCAGCATGTGATGTTCCAACAATAGAACAGTTTGATAAATTAGTCGAAGCTACCGCGAATATAGAAGAAGTTGGTGCTTACAAAGTCGGTTTCGAACTTGGCTTAACATATGGATTACCTGAAGTTGTTGAAACTGTTAGAAGACATACAAAGAAACCTATTATTTATGATCATCAAAAAGCAGCAACAGACATACCAGACACCGGAAAGAATTTTGCTAGGGTTTGTAGCGATGCTGGTATAGATTCAATTATATTATTCCCACAAGCTGGACCCGAAACAGAAAGAGCATGGATATATCATGCGTTAGATCATGGTTTGAAAGTAATCGTCGGTGGAAGAATGACACATCCTGCTTACGCTCAAAGCGAGGGCGGATTTATTTCAGATGAAGGAGCAATGGAAATGTATAGAATAGCAGCAAGAGCTGGTATAAATGATTTTGTAGTTCCTGGTAACAAAGCACCAGTTATAGAAAAAGTGTACAATTTAGTTGATGCAGAAGGAGTAGATCCAATATTCTATGCACCTGGATTTGTTTCACAGGGTGGTAAAATAGAAGATGCAACAAAGGTAGCAGGAAACAGATGGCACGCAATCGTTGGTAGAGGAATTTACAATCCAAAAAAGAAAGCAAATGTTTTAGACACGACAGTTGAAGAAATGCGTGAAGCAGCTTTAGAACATGCAAAAGCATTAGCTTAATTTATTTCTTTCCTTTTTGCATATCATATATTTTTTTGAATCTCTCTATAGAATCAGCTTCCTCAGGTCCCTTGTCAAATCTAATTCGAACAACTCTCGGGAACCGTAAAGCAAAACCAGAACTATACGTAGGACTTTTCTGTATCTCCTCGTAAGCAACTTCAATAACTACTTTAGGCTTGATCTTTATTTCATTTTCTTTCTCATGCTCGATAAATGGTTTCAGAAGCTTGGTAAGATCATCCATGGTTATGTCTTCTTTTTCAGTCTTCTTCTCTTTCAGTCCAGAACCCAACATTCCGCATTCTAAGAATTTGCCGGTCTCAGGATCACGGCAACCTAGAACATAAGAACCAATCCAACCAGCTCGTTTACCAGTACCCCATGTGCCGCCGATTACTACTAAATCTAGCGTCTCAAGAATAGGTTTAACTTTCCACCAGTATCCGACGTGACGCTCCGGCTGATAGTTTGCTTCTAGATTCTTAACCATCACTCCTTCCTGTCCAGCTTTCAATGCTTCTTTATAGAATTTGTCAGCTTTAACTAAGTCCTTAGTAATCAGCATCTCACTCAGCTGGAATTTTCCTTTAGTTTCTTTTATGTTTTTCTCAAGAAGCGCTCTTCGATCTTTAAGTTTCATGTCAAAGATAAGCTTGCCATTAAGATATACAATATCAAATAAATTAACCTGTATAGGAATCTCTTTGATCATCTCCTGGATATCATATTTTCTTTTGATTCTCTGAGATAATTTCTGGAAAGGCATTGGTTTTTTCGTTTTGTTGTTAATCGCAAGAACCTCGCCTTCTATTATGCATTCATCTGCTTTTATCGAACTCTTGCAAAGTTCAACCAGGTCAGGAAATGCGTTAGTTACGTTTTCCTGACGTCTTGTAAATATCCAAATCTTATTTCCTTTCTTATGGCACTGCATCCTCATACCGTCATACTTGTATTCAAGAGCAGGCTCTACTGCATCTTTCAGAGCCTCTTCAAGCGAAGATGCCTTAACAGCAAGCAGAGGCATTATCGGAATTCCAAGCTCGACTTTAATCTTCCTTAATCCGTCAGCGCCCTTCTCCTTAGCAACTTTAGCGACCATTCCGTAATCTGACTCTAAAAACCATGCATTCTGCACATCATCAGAATCAACATCAAATGCTTTAGCTATT